>CAZMMY010000066.1:0-7934 GCA_964567495.1 uncultured bacterium | reverse complement strand
CAGGACGCTCACGACCGCTACGCCAACATCGAGGTGAACTACCTGCTGCAGCGCCTGGAGTCCTTCGAGGGCTGCGCGCTCCTCGCCACCAACCTCATGCAGGGCGTGGACGACGCCTTCCTGCGCCGCTTCGACCAGGTGGTGCACTTCCCGCGCCCGGGCGTGGCCGAGCGCATCGCCATCTGGCGCGCCCACCTGCCGGCCGCGCAGCTGGCAGACACGGTTTCGATCGAGCAGCTGGCCGAGCGCTTCGAGCTCACCGGCGGCGAGATCCGCAACGCCGCCCTGGCGGCAGCCTTTGCCGCCGCCGACGGCGGCACGGTGGTCACCGACGGCCTGCTCGACGCCGCCGTGGCCGAAGAGTTCAGCAAACTGGGCCGGCCCTTCCCGCGCCGGCAGGGAGCCTTTTCATGACCGACATCGCCACCACCCTCGCCCAGGCCAGGGCCAAGCTCGCCGCCTGGCAGGCCCACGCCGCCACCGCCGCCGCCAGCGGCGCCGCCCAGTCCCAGGCCGCCGACGCCGCCTGGGACGCGGTGGCCGCCATCGAGGCCGCCACCGCCCAGGCCGAAGGCCTGCGCGCGCAGATCCTCGCCCGCAACGACAGCCTCGGCGCCGCGCTGGCCGCCCGCAGCGCCGCCCTCGCCAGCGCCAGATGGCCTTCATGGATGGGGTCGAAGGTGCCGCCGAAGACACCGATCTTCATGTTCAGGAACGGATCTGGCCGCTGCCCAAGACCACGAACTTGTACGAGGTCAGGCCTTCCAGCCCCATGGGGCCGCGGGCGTGGATCTTGTCAGTCGAAATACCGATCTCCGCGCCGAAACCGTACTGGAAGCCGTCGGCAAAACGGGTGGAGGCGTTGACCATGACGGAAGAAGAATCCACCTTCTCGGCGAAAATTTTTGCGGCCTTGTTATTGCGGGTGATGATGGCTTCAGTATGCCCGGAACTGTACTGGCGGATGTGGCTTATGGCGGATTCCAGGTCGTCCACGACACGGACGGCCAGAATTTTATCCAGGAACTCCTTGCCGAAGTCCGAAGCCTTTGCATGCCGCGCCCAGGGAATGAACTTCCTCCCCTGCGCATCCACGCGCAGCTCGCAGCCGCCCGCTTGAAGTTTACGCCCGATTTCGGGCAGAAATTTCGAAGCAACTTTACGATGCACCAGCAGCGTTTCCATGGCATTGCATACGCCGGGCCTCTGCAGCTTGGCATTCATCACGATGTTCGACGCTTTTTTCAGGTCGGCTGCCTGGTCCACGTAAACGTGGCAGATGCCCTGGTAATGCTTGATGACCGGGATACGCGACGTCCGCACCACTTTGCGGATGAGCGCTTCGCCGCCGCGCGGAATCACGAGATTGATATCGTTTTCCTTTTTAAGGAGAAAGTCCACGGCCGCACGGTCGGTGGTCTTGACCAGCTGCGCGCACCCCTTTGAAAGGCCGTGCTTCCTGAAAACATTTTCAAAAACCGCTGTCAGTGCGGTGTTGGAATGAAACGCTTCGCGCCCGCCGCGCAGCAGCACCGCGTTACCGCTCTTAAAGCAGAGCGAAGCGCACTCCACGGTGACGTTCGGACGCGACTCGTAAATAATGAGGATGACGCCGAGCGGGACGGTGACTTTTGAAATCTGCAGTCCGTTGGGTCTTTTCCAGCGCGAAATCACGCGGCCTACCGGGTCTTCAAGACCTGCGACTACACGAACACCCTCCGCCATCTCATCAATACGTTTCGGGGTCAGCGTCAGACGGTCGATCATGGCCGGCGCAAGGCCGTTTGCGCGCGCCGCAGCCAGGTCCCTGGCGTTTTCAGCCAGAAGACGTTTCGACTGTTTTTTCAGTTCGGAAGCGGCATCGAGGAGCACTTTGCGCTTTCTGCCTGCATCGAGCTGGGAAACCTCGAACGAGGCCTGCCTACAGTCCTTGAGCGCCTTGAGAAGCGAGGGTTTCCAGTTCTGTTCTTTTTTCATCTTATCCCCAGATAACGAGGTCGTTGCGGTGAACCGCGGCGTCCTGATTTTTATAGCCCAGAACCGCCTGTATTTCATGGCTCTTTTTCCCGCGAATCTGCTGCATTTCATCCGACGAATAGCGCGCCACGCCGCGGCCGATAACCTGGCCCTCGCGGTTTTCCAGCTCGACGATGTCGCCTTTTCGGAAATCTCCGCGGACTTTGACAACGCCGCTGGCAAGCAGGCTGGTGTGTTTTCTGACAAGCGCGTCACACGCGCCGTCGTCGACCTGCAGGGTCCCCCGGCGGGCCGCAGAAAACGCGATCCACTTTTCCCGCGCCGTTTTAGTGCGTGAGGATGGATAAAAAAGCGTCCCGCAGTCTTCACCCGCAAGCGCTTTTTCGAGAACGCCCTCTTCATGGCCGTTAACGATCATGAGCGGAATATTCAGCCCCATGGCAACTTTGGCGGCCTTGAGCTTGGCACGCATGCCGCCGACAGTCTTAGCCTTTTGGGTATCGCGCAGGTGGCGAACAAGGTTCGAATCGATTTCGGACTCGGAAGGCACTTCGCGGATGCGCGAACCGTCGCTCAGGTAAAAACCATCCACGTCGGAAAGGATAATCAAAAGATCCGCGTCCACCACGTGAGAAACGTGGACGGAAAGAATGTCGTTATCGCCAAATGCGATTTCCTCGGTCGCCACCGTATCGTTCTCATTCACGATGGGAAGCACCTTCATCTTAAAGAGTTCGCGAAATGTATTGCGCGCGGCAAGAAAGCGAGGCCGCGTCTCGAGTGCGTCGCGGGTCAAAAGCACCTGCGAAGTCAGGACTCCTTTTTTCGAAAAATACTGTTCGTAAGCATGCATCATACGGCCCTGGCCGATGGCTGCGCAGGCCTGAAGAACGGCCATTTCCTTCGGCCTTTCCCCGCTCTCGACGGCTTCCATGCCGAATGCGATGGCGCCCGAGCTGACCAGCACGACTTCTTTCTTCATTTTGCGGAGAGCCTGGATCTCGCCTCCAAGACGCTCCAGATTTTTATTTGAAATACGCCCGTCCGCACCGGTCAGAATGCTGGTCCCCGCCTTGATCACGATGCGCTTGCATTTTTTAAGCTGCTGCCTCATGCTTTTTCTCCGGCGCCCTGGATGCTTTTCCCAAGATATTTTTTGAGTTCGCCCATGCCCGTGCCTTCCGCTGCAGAAAGATAAAAAACGGGCCCTTCCGCCTTGAGCTTCTGCTTTTTAGCGCTGGCGGCTTCGGGGAGGTCCATTTTATTGACGATCACGGCATGCGGAATCTTAAGAAACTCTTCCGAAAAATTTCCGACCTGTTTCCTGAGAACATCGTAACCTTCCTTCAGGGTAGCCGCGAAATCAGAAACCGGGTCAATTACGAAAAGAATCAATTTCGCGTGCTCCAGATGTTTCAGGAAATTCGCCCCAAGGCCGCGGCCTTCTTCAGAGCCTTCATAGACAGAAGGCAGTTCGCAAAGCGTAATCGGCTCTTCAATTTCGAATTTCATGACCCCCATTTCGGGCGTTTTTGTGGTAAACGGATAAATGTCTTCCTTCGCCTTCGACTTGGTCAATGAATTCAGAATGCGGGACTTCCCGGCATTAGGAAGGCCGACCAGAAAAACGTCGGCCTTGAGCAGCACCATGAGGTCGATTTCAAGAGTGACGCCGGGCTCACCGTGCTTCGACGGCTTGCCGCCCTGATTGCCCGTGCCGCCCTTACCGCCCTGGCAGACTACGACTTCGTCACCTGCATTGAAAAGCTCGCGGATCAGAAAGTTACGGTTTTTATCGTAGATACGCGTGCCGGGAGGGACGGGAACGATCAAGTCATCGCCGTTTCTGCCGCGCTTTTTGGTCGGGCCGCCATGGCCTCCGGGCTCCGCTTTCAGGTGCTGTCGAAACCGGAAACTGCCCAGGCCGGGAGCATTGATATCGGCTTTGAAAACCACGGAGCCGCCGTCCCCGCCATCGCCGCCATGAGGCAGCATCTTCCTGTCGGTGCGGCGAAAATAGGCTTCGCAGCCATTACCGCCCCTGCCGGCTTCTACCAGAATGTGAACTCTGTCTGTGAACATATATTTTGCGCTAAAAAGAAAAAAAGAAGGAAGCCGGATAAAGGCTTCCTTCTTTTTTTGAAGGGATTAAATTAGTTTGCGGGGATAACGTGAACGGTACGGTTGGTCTTGAACTCAACGATGCCGTCACATTTCGCGAACAGCGTAAAGTCGTTGCCGCGACCGACGAAGAAACCGGCCCGGAACTGGCTGCCGCGCTGACGGACGATGATGCCGCCCGCGCGCACGAACTGGCCGCCATAAACCTTGACGCCAAGCCGCTTCGGATTAGAGTCGCGGCCGTTTGTTGTGCTGCCCTGTGATTTTGTATGTGCCATTTGTATCTACCTCTGATTATTTGCCGAACCGGATCTCGCGGACGACCAGCTTGGTATAATTCTGGCGGTGCCCCTGCTTCCGGCGGGAATTTTTACGGCGGCGGAACTTGAAAGCCACCACTTTTTTACCGCGGGTTTCCCCGATGTAATCACAGATGACCGCCGCGCCGGAAACAACAGGATTGCCGACCTGCAGCTTGTCGCCATCGCGGACAAGCAGAACTTTGTCGAGAGAGACTTCCTTCTGTCCTTCGGTAAGGCCGAGGGTCTCGACTTCGATGACATCTTTTGGTTCAACACGGTACTGCTTTGAACCCGTTTCGATAATTGCATAACGCGACATAAATAACTCCTCTAAAAAGGTCTGCATATCATACGGATGCAGGCCCCCGGTGTCAACTCTTTTAACTTATTAGTTTGTAAGGGGTTACGGTTATCAGAACAGCTTTTTGTGCCTCAGCACGGGAAACCGGGCCCTGAGGCCGGCCTGCGCCTTCAAGTCGAGATCCGCATAAAAAACACCCTCGCCCGCCCGTCCGCCGCGGCAAAGGACCCTTCCCCACGGATCCACAATCAGGCTTGTCCCGAAACTTTCGAGTCCGGTGGTGGGATGGGAACCGCTCATCCCGGGCGCAATGACAAAGGCCAGGTTTTCCACGGCACGCGCGCGCGCCAGGAGTTCCCAGTGGGCCTTGCCTGTCACCGCCGTAAAATTGGCCGGAATAAAAAGAACCCTGCTGCCCTGGAATGCCAGCCTGCGGAAAAGCTCCGGAAAGCGAATGTCATAGCATACACTGAGCCCGGCTTTGACGCTGTGGATTTTCCCCGCCGCGATTTTTTTGCCCGGCTGCGTGTTTCTGGATTCACAAACTTTTACGTCCTTGAGACGGACGTCAAAAAGATGAATTTTTCTGTAGCGTGCCGCCACCCTTCCCTTTTCATCAATCAGGACAGCCGTGTTGTAAAACTTTTTTCCCGCGGCACGCTCCGGCATTCCGCCCAGCAGAACTGCGGTTTTATATTTGGCGGCAAGCGAACGGTATTCCCGGAGCGCAGGCAGGGTAAAAGCAGCCGCACGGGCCATGTCTTTACCGGCGCCCCGCCAGAAAAAATTTTCAGGAAACGCCACAATGCGAGCGCCCGCTTTCACCGCCTGTCCGAACAATCGGCGGGCTTTGAGCAGATTTTTCTCAGGGTCGGCCCCCGCAGCAATCTGAACGCAGGCGGCGCGGAGTTTTTTCATCAGGCGGCCGCAGCAGGCGCAGAGTTATCCTGCGCATTCAGCGACCAGTCGAACGGAAGGTACTTGATCTTGTATTTTTTTTCTTCGAGGTATTCAATTTTGGCGGGGTCGTCGAGGTAATAGGCTATGAAGGAAAGTACCGAGAATTCCTCTTTCGAAAGGTCTTCCTCATTGTCGCGAGAAGTTCCGAAATTAAAACTGAAGTCGCCTGCATACCACCTGAAAAACTTCGACAGGTAGATTTTCTTTTCCCCCGGTATGATTTTGTTCTTTTCGCCGTCATTAACAAAATTGCGGGCGGCCGTGAAAAGCTGGCCTTCGATTTTCGGGCCGGTATAGGCTTCGCCCAGCAGCTTCGGGCCGGTTTTTGAAAGAGAAGAAAGGGCAAAATGTATTTTCTCGTCCTTGAACTCGCCGATCAGCTTTGAATTGCGGATTTCATTCAGGCTGTAGGACTCCTGCTGGAGCACCAGGTATTTGGTGTCCCAGATGGAGGGGATATCCTGGACGCTTTTGATGGGCCAGGCTTTAAGGATCTGCGCCAGCGCCACGGCGTGGTAGGCGTTGATCCAGAACGCAATCTTTTCCTCGCGCGGCCATTCGAGAAAATCATTTTCGTCGATTTTCCCGAGCTGTGCGATGTACTTGTCGAGGGGTGCGGAATTTTCCTTCATGGCCGCAAAGTCGGCCTCGCCGGCTTCGTCCACATATTTCCTCAGGAATGAATCAAGGAGGCTGTGGTCATAAGGCTTTTCCAGCCTGGCCGCATACGCGCACACAGAACCGGAAAACGCGCAGACAACAAGGGCCAATGAAAGGATCAAACGGCGGAACATAAGGAAGCCCCCGGGATTAAAAGCGGATTCCGTTCCTTCTCAGGAAATCGAGGTCCGCGGGATTAAGGTCCAGCGGAATTTCCTCGGAGTATTTTTCTTCAGCGAGGTGCTGGTCGTAGATTTCGTCAAGCTCATCGAAGTCTTCGGGAGCCAGCGGAAGAAACGTAAAAAAGCAGAGGTTCAGATTAATGCCGTCTTTTCCGGGCGACGGCAGAGGAGAGTGCGAGGAGGCAGAAGAAAGACCGCCAGGCATAGGAAGATTCTTGAGCATCTTTTTCAGCAGACCAAGAAGCTGGTTCAGGTTCTGGTCGAATTCTTTATCGCGCTCAGGATTCATATTATTAGTTTCTCCTTTGGGCTATCAACCCGTCGAGGTCTTTTGGGACCCGGAATCCATAATAAATAATTTCTCCCCCTTTTTCAAGGAGGATAACGGTCGGAATATCCTCTACGCCGTACTTTTCCGCGACTTCTCCAGCCTCGTCCAGCACAACGGTGTAGTCCAGCGGTGTTTTCTTGACGAAATCGAGGACTTTCTCACGAGGCTCCTCGAGATTGACGCCGAGAATACGGACGCCGGCGCGGCTCCAGTTATTCAGTTCGGGGATTTCTTTCCTGCAGGAAGGGCACCAGGTGGCCCAGAAAACCAGGAGGACAGGATTGTCCCGGTTAAATTCGGAGAGTACAACTTCTTCGGCGGGATTATCCAGCCGGGGCAGCGCGAAATCCAGCGCTTTGCTGCCTACCAGGTGTGTGCTCTGCGACGCGCAGGAGCCGAGCAGGAAAGCCAGAACCACAGCCTGCGCGGCGCGCCTGATCATAAGTGCTCGATATACGCCTGTGCGGCCAATGCGGCCTCACACCCTTCGCCGCACGCGGCCACCAGCTGCTTGACAGCTCCTACGCGGATCTCCCCCGCTGCAAAAACGCCGGGCACTGAAGTTTCGAGGGTGCCTGGATTGGTCTTGACGTAGCCATGCTCGTCAAGCTCAACGAAGTTCTTGATAAAGCCGGTATTCGGGTCATGACCGATGAAAACAAAAAGACCGTCAGTCGGAAAATCTTTGACGGCTCCGCTGTTCACATCTTTGACTTTCAGGCCCACAACCTTCTTGTCGCCTTCCACCTTTTCAACGGTGGTATTCCAGACAAAAGAAATCTGAGGATGCGCCTTGGCTCGTTCCTGCAGGATGGGGCTGGCGCGCAGTTTGTCGCGGCGGTGAATTACAGTGACTTTACTGGCGAATCGGGTCAGGAAAAGGCCTTCCTGCATTGCGGAATCTCCTCCGCCCACAACTACGATTTCCTTACCTTTAAAGAAAGCTCCGTCACAGGTCGCGCAGTAGGAAACGCCCCGCCCTGTCAGCTCTTTCTCGCCCGGCGCGCCCAGCATGCGGAACGAAGCGCCCGCGGCCAGGATAATGGTCTTGGCTTCGAAAGTCTCCGAAGCCGTCTTCACATCAAAGCCCTTGTCCTTCT
>CAZMMY010000065.1:5481-7938 GCA_964567495.1 uncultured bacterium | reverse complement strand
CTGGCCTCGTTCGCCATGGCTGTCCTGATTTTCGGCATCTTTCTGGTGTACATGGCCATTAAAAACGTAGTCCGCATTTTTGTGCGGGCGCTTCTTCCGGCGCACCGTGACGATCCTCTTGTGGATATCGTTTACCAGCGCAGGCAGACCGAATCGCTCTCCCGCGGCCCCCGTGTCGTGGCCGTCGGCGGCGGCACCGGCCTGAGCACGCTGCTTTCCGGCATCAAGCTTTTTACAAACAACATCACCGCGATCGTGACCGTGACGGACACGGGCGGGAGCTCGGGCCGCCTACGTGAAGAAATGGACATGCTGCCTCCGGGTGACATCCGCAACTGCCTTGTGGCCCTTGCCGATGCCGGCCCGCTTATCCGGGACCTTTTCCAGTACCGTTTTGAAACCGGGGACGGCCTGAAGGGCCATAGCTTCGGTAATCTTTTCATTACCGCACTCTCCAAGGTCACAGGCGATTTCGAAAAGGCTGTGGCTGAATCCAGCAAGGTGCTTGCGATCCGCGGCCGTGTCGTTCCGTCCACGCTGGAAAAAGTTACGCTGGTTGGTGAATTTATGGACGGCACGAGCGTCGAAGGCGAGACAAATATTACGGATCTGGGCAAACCACTCAGGAACATACGTCTGAAGCCGGACAACTGCCGCGCTTGCCCCGAAGCGCTGGACGCGATCGAAAATGCGGACCTGATCATCCTCGGGCCGGGCAGCCTGTACACCAGCATCCTGCCGAACCTTCTGATCCGCGACATTTACGACGCGATCCTGAAGTCGGACGCGTACAAGGTTTACATTTTGAACGTTATGACACAGCCGGGCGAAACAGACGGCTTCAGCGCCTGGGACCATTTGAAAGTTCTGATCGAGCACACGGATCCGCGTATTGTGGACGCGTGCTTTGTCAACTCACAGGCCATTCCGCCCAAACTGGCGGAGAAGTACAAGGAAAAAGGCGCGGTGCCCGTGGCGCTGGATGCCGAGCGCATTCAGCAGAAGGGGTATGAAATCCTGCGCGGCAATATTTTAAAAGTCGACGGCCAGGTGCGGCACGACCCTGAGCTCCTGGCGCGCCTTGTATTTGAACATTATTGGAACGTCTCGAAAGTTTCGGCTACAAAGGCTTATTAAGATGGAAAAGAAAAAAGCTTACGAAAAGAAATTCGTCATCCAAAACAAGCAGGGCCTGCACGCCCGGCCTGCAGCGCTCCTGGTCCAGACCGCCAACAAGTTCAAGTCAGACGTGGAAATCCAGAAGGGCCGGCAGAAGGTCAACGGCAAGTCCATCATGGGCATCATGACCCTGGCGGCCGGGGCCGGTACCGCTCTTACCATCCGCACCACGGGCGACGACGCCCAGGCGGCGATGGACGAGATCGCCAGGCTGATTGACGGAAATTTTGGAGAATAAATTTAAATGGAACAGTTAAAAGGGATTCCGGTTTCGCCGGGCGTCGCGACGGGGCATGCTTTCGTGCTCCACAGCGAAGTTTCTTTCAATATTCCTCCCGTTCCCATCAAGCAGGAGGACATCTGGAAGGAAATCGCACGCTTTGAAGATGCTCTGACCCGCACGCGCGCGGAAATTCTGGGCATCCGCAAGAAAATCTCCAATCAGATCGGCCGCGAGAGTTCGGACATTTTCAACGCTCACCTGATGATCCTGGAAGACCGCACTCTGATTGAGGACGTGATCGCCATCATCAAGGAGCAGAAAGTTGTCTGCGAAAGCGCCTTCGGCACTGTGATCCAGCGCTATTTTGCCGCGTTCGCGCAGATCAACGACAGCTATCTCAAAGAGCGCATTTCCGACATCCGTGACATCGGCAAGCGCATCCTGCACAACCTTTACGGCGAGGAAGCCGGCCTGAACAAGCTCGACAAGAGGGGCATCATCATTGCGCACGACCTTTCGCCTTCTGACACTGCCATGATGGACAAGGAGAAGGTCCTGGCTTTTGTGACGGAGATCGGCGGCCCTACATCGCACACCGCGATCCTCGGTCGTTCGCTCGAAATCCCGGCCGTGGTCGGCATGGACCAGGTCACGATCAAGGTCAAGACGGGCGACTTCCTGATCGTAGACGGAACGCGCGGTCTCCTGATCATCAACCCCGACGAGAAAACGGTCGAGGAATACAAACAGAAGTCCCTGCGCTTTACCGACCTGACCACCGAGCTCGACAAGCTCCGGAATCTTCCGGCTGAGACGCCGGACGGCAAGAAAATCGTGCTTGCGGCCAATATGGAATTCCACGACGAAATCCCTTCCGTGCTTTCTCACGGGGCGGACGGTATCGGACTCTACCGCACCGAGTACCTTTATATGAACCGCACCGATCTGCCCAGCGAAGAGGAGCAGTTTAAAGCCTACAAACAGGTCGCCGAGAAAATGGCTCCGCGGCAGGTTATCGTCCGCACGCTGGACCTCGGCGGCGACAAGTTTCTTTC
>CAZMMY010000065.1:0-5471 GCA_964567495.1 uncultured bacterium | reverse complement strand
CGGTGGCTTATTTGCGCCAGGAATTGGAAGCTAATCCATTTTTGGGCTGGCGCGCCATTCGTTTCTGCCTGACCCGCATTGACGTTTTCAAGGCACAGCTCCGTGCCATTCTCAGGGCCAGCACGTTTAACAACTTGAAGGTCATGTATCCAATGATCTCCAATGTGGATGAGCTCCGGAAAGCCAATTCCATCCTTGAAGAATGCCGGCAGGAATTGAAAAAAGAAGGCGTCCCGTTTGATGCCTCCATGGAAGTCGGAGCCATGATTGAAATTCCTTCGGCCGCGATCATCAGCGACATCCTGGCCAGGGAAGTTGACTTTTTTTCCATCGGGACCAACGATCTGATCCAGTACGCGCTGGCGGTTGACCGTGTGAACGAGAAAATAGCGTACCTGTACGAGCCCACGCACCCGGCCATCCTTCATCTGATCAAGCAGGTCGTGGAGGCCGGGCACAAGCACAAGCGCTGGGTCGGAAGCTGCGGCGAAATGTCGGGCGACCCCGCGATCGCAGTGCTCCTGCTTGGCCTGGGAATTGATGAAATCAGCACCAGCCCGGTCGTGCTGCCGAAGGTGAAGAGGGCGATCCGCGCGATCCGTTACGAAGACGCCAAGGCGCTGGCGGAAAAGGCGCTGCGGTTTTCCACGGGCTCGGAGATTCGCACGTTCCTTAATAATGAACTCGAAAGGCTGGCCGCAGGCCTGATCGAAGAATAATGAAAGATTTCCTTTTGAATCTTGATGTGCAGATCCTGGAAGGGCTACAGCTCGGCCGCCGTTTCAAGGCTCCGGCCTGGGGAAACGCTGTTTCCAAGGTTATTTTCAGCGGCATGGGGGGGTCGGCCATCGGCGGCGACATCCTGCGCATTCTCGTCACATCTCATAAATCTATTTCTTTTAAAGTCCACCGCACGGGGCGGCTGCCGGATTGGGCAGACAAAGACACGCTTGTCATTTTTTCGAGTTATTCCGGAAACACGCCCGAAATCCTCCAGAATGTAGACGCAGCCATACGCGCCGGCTCGAAAGTCCTGGTCCTGAGCTCCGGAGGCAAGCTGACCGAGACCGCGAAAAAGAAAAAGCTTCCGTATCTTCAGGTGCCGGGCGGGCTGCCCCCGCGCTGTGCCGTGGGTTACATGACTTTCTCGCTCGTGCCTCTGTTTCAGAAATGGGGCTGGCTGAAATTTTCCAACACCGAGGAGAGGGAAGTCCTCCGCGCCGTCAGGGGAGTTTCTCGCGCCCAGGCCCGTTCGCTGGCCGCCAAGTTCAAAGGCAGATCCGTGCATTTCTACGGCTTCTCCGCTTTCGCCGAACCGGTTCTGACCCGCTGGCGCGCGCAGCTGGCGGAAAATTCCAAACAGCTTGCTTCGTCTCATTTGATCCCGGAAATGATGCACAACGAAATCGAAGGCTGGGTTTTTCCAAAAGAGATCATTCGCAGGTCCACGGCCGTGTTTTTTATGGACCGCCAGGACCCGGCCTGGCTCAAAAAGAAAATGGCCGTGGCCAAGAATCTGATTGCCCGGAACGGCGCGCAGGTTCTGAATATCGCCTCTGCGGGCAGCTCGCTTGTGGCCAGGCTTTTCTCTCTGCTGGTGCTGGGAGACTGGGTCAGCTATGAGCTGGCGTTGCTCAATAAAATCGATCCTATCAGGATTCCCCTGATAGAAGCCCTTAAGAAAGTTAAATAGAATTTCGTCCTATTTAACGAACTGCAGCCGCTTGATAAATATAAGGAAAACATCATGAAAGCCGTCATTCTTTGCGCAGGCTACGCCACGCGACTTTATCCGCTGACCAAAGACACCCCAAAACCGCTGCTGCAGGTCGGTTCCAAGCCCATTCTGGAATGGATCCTGGACCAGCTTAAGGACATTAAGGACCTGAACGCGGTTTATCTCATTACGAACGACAAGTTCGCCGGGCATTTCGAAAAATGGGCCAAAACGGCTTCGACTTCTTTTCCCTGGCCGATCGAAGTCGTCAACGACGGCACGACTTCAAACGACAACCGCCTGGGCGCTATCGGCGACCTGGCTTTCGTCTACAAGCAGAAGAACGTGGGCGAAGAAGATGTGCTGGTGCTGGCGGGGGACAACTTCTTTGATTCCAGCCTGCAGGATTTCGTGAACTTCGGCAAGGCCAAGCGGCCGGGCGGCGTGATCGCGGTTTATGACGTCAAGGATAAGGAGTTGGCCAAGCAGTATGGTCTCGTCCAGAGCGGCCCGGACGGCAAGGTCCAGGCCTTCTACGAGAAGCCCCAGAACCCCCCGACAACCCTGGCTTCCTGCGGGGTTTACTGGCTGCCCAGGGAGACCAGATCGATGCTTGACAGATATCTGGCATCGGGCAATAATCCTGACCAGCCCGGGCATTATATGCGCTGGCTGGCCGAAACGGCATCCCTCTATGCCACCCCCATTAAAGGAAAGTGGCTGGACATCGGCGACCTGGCCTCCTACGAGAAGGCGAACGCCATGTTCGGAGAAGTGAAACCCCGGTAGGACCGATTCCGCAATAAAACCCGAAAGGAAAAATTTTTAAAAATGAAAAAAGACCGCCATCTTTTTACCTCTGAATCCGTCAGCGAAGGCCACCCCGACAAAATGTGCGACCAGATTTCGGACGCCATTCTCGACGCCCTTCTCGCCGAAGACCCGACCTCCCGTGTGGCCTGCGAGTGCCTGGTTACGACCGGTGCCGTCATGATCGCCGGTGAAATCACCAGCGAAGCCTACGTCGACATTCCGCAGCTCGTGCGCGGTGTAATCAAGGAAATCGGCTACACAAGCGCCGAATACGGATTCGACTACAAGACGTGCGGCATCTGGACCGCGATCCAGCAGCAGTCTCCCGACATCGCGATGGGCGTGGACACCGGCGGCGCCGGCGACCAGGGCCTGATGTTCGGCTACGCCACCGACGAGACACCCGAATATATGCCGCTGACGCTGACTCTCGCGCAGCAGCTTGTGAAGCGCGTGGCTGAAATCCGCAAGAAAGGCGAGCTTCCGTACCTTCGTCCTGACGCCAAGAGCCAGGTCACTGTGGAATACGAGAACGGCGAGCCCAAGCGCATCGACGCCATCGTCATTTCCGCCCAGCACGACGCGGACGTCACGCTCAAGACCATCGAGAAGGACCTTAAAAAGCTGGCCATCGCCAAGATCATTCCGGCGAAGATGATGGACAGCGAAACCAAGATATACATCAACCCGACCGGCCGTTTCGAAATCGGCGGCCCGCATGGCGACACCGGCCTGACCGGCCGCAAGATCATCGTCGACACCTATGGCGGCGTGGGCCGTCATGGCGGCGGCGCGTTCAGCGGCAAGGATCCCTCCAAGGTCGACCGTTCCGCGGCTTATTTCGCGCGTTACGTGGCCAAGAACCTCGTGGCTGCCGGCGTCGCGAAGCGCTGCGAGATCCAGGTTGCTTACGCTATCGGCGTGGCCGAACCCGTCTCCATCATGGTCAATACCTTCGGCACCAGCCTTTTCTCCGACGATCAGATCGTCGAAGCGGTCCGCAAGATTTTTGATTTTACCCCGAACGGAATCATCAATAAGCTAGACCTCCGCAAGCCCGTCTACCGCAAGACCTCAGCATACGTGAATTTCGGCCGCAACGAGGAAGGCTTCACCTGGGAAAAGATGGATTACGTCAGCAAGATCAAGAGCGCTCTCAAGATCAAGGATTCCGTCAAGGTAGCTGTCGGAAAATAATTCCCCCAACCTAAAGGACAAAAAATGAAATTCGATATCAAGAAGGAAAGCCTTGCGCCGCAGGGCCTGAAACGCATCATGTGGGCTGACAGGCTGATGCCCGTTCTGACCCAGATCCGCACCCGTTTTGAAAAAGAGAAGCCTTTGAAAGGCATGCGCGTCGCGGCCTGCCTGCACGTCACCACCGAAACCGCAAACCTGATGCGCACGCTCAAATCCGGCGGCGCGGACGTCGTGCTTTGCGCCTCGAACCCGCTTTCAACGCAGGACGACACCGCGGCTTCGCTCGTGAAAGACTTCGGCATCCGCACCTACGCCATCAAGGGCGAGGACAAGGGCACCTACTACAGCCACCTGCGCAGCGCGCTTCACCACGAGCCCACGCTGACCATGGACGACGGTGCGGACCTGGTTTCCGAACTCCACGGCAAGATGAAGAACCTGCTGCCCGCGATCGTGGGCGGCACGGAAGAAACCACGACCGGTGTGATCCGGCTCCGCAGCCTGGAAGAAAAAGGCTTGCTGAACTATCCGATCATCGCGGTCAATGACGCTAAGACCAAGCATTTCTTCGACAACCGTTACGGCACGGGCCAGTCGACCATCGACGGCATCCTGCGCGCCACCAACGTGCTTCTCGCGGGCTCCGTTTTCGTGGTCGCCGGCTTCGGCTGGTGCGGCCGCGGTCTTGCTTCCCGCGCTCGCGGCATGGGCTCCCATGTCATCGTGACGGAAATCGACCCTCTGCGTGCCATCGAAGCGGTCATGGAAGGCTACGAAGTCATGCCTATGTCGCAGGCCGCCGCCAAGGGCGACGTTTTCGTGACCATCACGGGTAACCTGAATGTGATCCGCGCTGAGCACTTCAAGAAGATGAAGGACGGCGCCATCATCTGCAATTCGGGCCACTTCAACGCTGAGATCGATATCCAGGCGCTTCAGAAGGTCTCGAAGAAGAAGCGTTTCGTGAAGGATTTCGTGGAAGAATACACCCTGACCAACGGCAACAGAATCAACCTTCTGGCCGACGGCCGCCTGGTCAACCTGGCGACCGCGGAAGGCCATCCCGCTTCCGTCATGGACATGTCTTTCGCCAACCAGGCTCTTTCCGCCGAGTACATGGTCAAGACCGCCAAGATGCTCGAGCGCCGCGTTTACGCCGTGCCCCAGCAGATTGACGGCGAGATCGCCCGCCTGAAGCTGGTTTCCATGGGCATCAAGATCGACAACCTGACTCCCGAGCAGAAGAAGTACCTCGCTTCCTGGGAAGCCGGTACCTAAGCGCTCCGCAAGAAGCCCTGCGCTCCACAGTAAAGCGCTAAGTCGCTTCAGGGCTTTCAGCTCCGCTGGGAATTATTTAATGAAGAAACCCCTTGGACTTCGGTCCAAGGGGTTTTTTGTTTTAATCCAAAATCAAATTTCTTCGAACTTCTTCGTTGCTCCGTCAAAAAGTGCTCAACGTACTAAAAAGTACGCTTCCGCGCTTTTTTGCCTGTCGCGCCTCGAATTTCTTTGAACTTTGATTTTGGGTGAACCGCGCCGAAACTAGAAAATGCTTTTGGCGAACTGGATCATGGGGTCGGGCAGGACGCCGAGGACGATCACGCCGGCAAGCAGCACAATGAGCGAGAACACCAGCGCGGGAGGCTGGGGGATCGGTTCTTCGTGCGTGGCGTGCGAAAGGTACATCAGCCGTACGATGCGAAAATAATAGAAGGCGGCGATGGCGCTGTTGACCGCGGCC
>CAZMMY010000064.1:0-7951 GCA_964567495.1 uncultured bacterium | reverse complement strand
GCAAAAAACAACGAGGGCGCTGAATTACATCGCAGTCTCCGACCCCAAGTCTTCTTTCGAGATGGAGTCCATGGGGCTGTCGAATGAAGAAATCACCGGCCCAGACCTGAGGGTCGTCGAGACCAACCCGGAGAAACAGCGGTACCGCTGGTACCGCCCCGAACCTCAGCCGTAGTTCTTCCTTAAATTTCTCCAGGTTTCATACCAGATTACGCCCAAGAGAGAATTTGCGGCGCCGTGTCCTGCCGGGGCCGTTCGTCAGATATTCAGGACAATGCTCTGCCTAACCCGCGAGGTCCTTCTCGATCTGTTCGCGCCTCTGATTTGCGGCCTGGCGCATGCGCGCGGCTTCGGCCATGGCCTTGTCCAGACGCGCCGAGGCGGAAAAGTCGGGGTTGTCCTTTTTGATCTGCTCCGCAATGCGGCCGGGCTCTGAGAGAGCATTATCAATCCTGGCCGTCAGAGAGTCTTCCTTGCGGCGCGTCACCAGCGGATGGCGTTCATGATGCCTGTCGTAATTTCTCCTGAGCATGCTGAAAAGGTCGGGGGCTTCCTCAGTTTTAACGGACACAATCTCTGCCCGGCTGAAAACGGTTTTGGCGCCGTCCACGTTCAGCTTCAGGGTGTCTTCAGTCTCTTCCTCGATAACGCCTGAAATGACGCTGCCGTTCCGGAGCCGGACTTCCGAAACCGCACGTTTAGCGTCGAAAGTCACGTAATAAGAAATGTTCTGCGGGTAAGCACGGTAGCCCGCGCACCATCCGCCGGCAAGCCCAAGAACCACCAGGAGAATGAAAATCTTCATGTTCACTTATCGGCAGCCGGCCGGCCTTTTAAAGCGCCGCTCCAGGAAAAAACTGCGAGCGCGGGAAGAATGCAGAGGGTGGCGAACGGCGACAGCACAGTGCCGAGCACCACGGAAAAACCAAAGCGCTGGGTGGGAGGAAAATCCGAAAGCAGGAAAATGCTGAAGCCCGAGGCGACCATGACCGTGGACCACAGAATCGGGTCCCAGAGCTGGGCCGCGGCATCGGCCCAGGCTTCCATGCTGTTGACCGACTTGCCGGTTGCCCTGGCGCGTACAGCCATATGAATCATGGAATCCACGCCCATGCCGAGCGCAATGTTGGCCGCGGGCGCGGCGATCACATCCAGCGGAATGCGGAGCCAGCCCAGAATCCCCAGCATGACGGCGGGCACAAAATACAGGCTGACCAGCATCGCGAACGCCACCCGCCACGAACGAGTCAGATAAAACGTGATCGTAAGAATGACAATATTCAAGAGAGCGGAACCCGAAATCAGACTGGCGGAGATCAGCTGGGAAAGCCTGCCCTGCAGCAGGAACACGCCGCCGGTCAGCGCTGGAGCATAGCCATTTTCCCGCACGATTTTTTCGATGCGCGCGACCGCCGCAAGGCGCGGGCGCTCAGACGCGCCTTCTTTCATGCGCAGGAGAAACAGCGACCTGTCGCGATCGGGCGTAATAAAATATTTCGCGACCTCGCCGAAACGCGGGCTGCTCATGATGTCCACAATCCATTCATAAGTCAGGAACTTCGCCATGAAAGAACGCTTGGCCTCGGCCAGCATAAGAGGAAGTGAAACCACACTGCCGACGGCAGGGTCTTTTTCGAGGGCTGTGTGGAGGCGCCACATCTTCTTGAAGGCTTCGCCGTCATTCAATTTTTTATGCTCGGGGTCGCGAATCACAACCATCAGCGGGTTGCTGCCGCCGTTTTCATCGATATATTCCAGGCCGCTGCGCAGGATGCTCCCCTTTTTAAAATACTCAAAAAGGCTCGGGTCGGTCTGCAGCTTGGGCACGCCCATCAGGCCGGCCACGGCAAAAATCGCAAGAACAGCCATAATAAATTTATGCGGTCTGAGCCAGAAATCATGTGAGCGCGCCGTTCTTTCGCGCACAAGCTTCATATAGGCCGGATGGCGGTTCTGCCGCATCAGGAACCACGGATAAATGCCATAGGCGGCGGCAAAAGCCGAAAGAGTGCCGATCGACCCCGAAAGGCCGAGCTGCCGCAGCGATTCAGCCTGCACAAAGAAAAGAGTCAGGAAGCCGAGAAGCGCGGTCATGGTGCTCCAGCAGGCGGCGCCGAATGTGATTTTCGCCGCTTGCCATGCCTCACGGCCCGCTGTTTCAGCCGCATTCTCTGACATCAGCCGCCGCCATTCCGCAGTCAGGAACGCGATGTTCGAAAGAGTCAGCACGAAAACAATCGTGGGCAGGTTAGCGGTCAGGAAACCCGTCTTCAGGTCAAGGAAGCGCGCCAACAGCATGGTGGCTGAGCTCGCGCTGAGGCAGGAAGCAATCACGCCCCCCACGATCCATACGGAGCGGAACATAACCAGCAGAACCAGGGAAAATACGGTGAACGCGGCCAGACTGAAAATTTTCAGGTCGCGGAAAAGGCTGCGGCGCACCAGCTCCACAATGTAGGGAACACCCGAAATAATAATTTCAATGTCGGCGCGTTTGTGGCGGCGGCAGATTTCCTCGAGTTTTTCGATGAACGCGGAGTCCGGGTTGTCTTTCAGGAAAAGCAGGATGAACGAGGCCTTGCCGTCCGTGGAAAGGATCGTCCTCTCCCAAAGCGGGCTTTTTTTTGCGTCCTTAAGGCCGTCCGGCCCGCGGACAAGCGACTGCAGCCCGAGCACAAGCGGAAGTTTTTCGAAATCGGCGCTCATCCGCTCCATGGTGACGGCATATTCCGGGGAAGCGATGTCGCCTTTGGCCGCGATAATCAGCTGCGGCGTCTGGGAAAAAATCTTGGCGATTTCGCGGTCGGTCTGATAAAGGGGGTCTTTGGCGGAAAAGAAAAAGTGTTCGTCGACCTGGGGCTTCAGGTCCACATACCTGGCGACGCCCGCACAAAGCGCGGCAGTCACGGCGATGCACAGTCCCAGCCGCCAGATTCCCGTGAGACGCTTCGCAGGCTTTTTCTCGGTCAAAAGAGGTCCGCTTCCCGGTTAGAAATAATTGCGGCGGCGGTTGAAAGGGTCGTCTTCGTCCCAGGAGCTGCGGAAACCGCGGCGGCCGACGTTCTTCTGCCTGTAAAGCATGCGGCGGTCGCGCTCGTACTGGTTCATGTCGTTTTCATAGCTCTGCTGCATGCCTGAGATCGCCTGGTCTTCGGCCGAAGTGTCCTGTCCGGCGGCAAGCTTTGCGGCGCGCTGGTTTTTCAGGTCGCTCAGCTGCTGCTCGGAACGCGCGACCGAAGTGCGTGAACGGTCAAGGTTCTGGTAATAGTCCTGCAGGTCTTCATCGTTTTGATACGGGCGCTGCTGTCGGTAGCCGCTGCGCTGCTGGCCGCGCAGCTGGTTGCGGCGCTGCTGGAAAGCGTAACGGTCGCGCTGATACTGATTCAGGTCGTTCTGGTAACTCTGCTGGAGGCTCGAGATGTACTGCTGGTCCGAGGTCACGTCCTGCCCCGCCGCGCGCCTGGCTTCCATCTGCCGGTAGGCGTCGTTGAGCTGCTGTTCGGAACGGCGCACCGAAGTCTCGCGGCTGCGGAGGGTTTCGTAGTCCTGCTGGATGGCGTTGTCGTAGCGGTCATCGTAATAACCATCGTTATAACCGTCGCTCGACTGCTGTTGGCCGCCGCCGAGAAACGACCCGAGCAGGTTGCCGAGCATGTCATTGTCTTCGGCGAAGGCCGCAGGCGCGCATGCTGCAAAAGCGGCCAGGATCGTTACAGTAAAATGCCTTTTCTTCATTCAGTTCCTCCATGCTTTCTAGACGCCGATTCTAGCGGAAAAGACGCCTGAAGCCGAGAAAAATTCAGGCGGTTTGGGGCGCCTTGCGATAGTCCTCGTCAAGCACGTAACGGCTCCAGGCCGCATCCATAGCCTTAAGCTGCTCCGACGCCAGGTTCTCCGCGAAGTAGTTTTTAGCACTCCAGACGGTATTCGACGCCCTTCCCTTTTCGTATTCCAGGTATTTCAGAAAAAAACCGCGGAACGCCGGGTCTTTCGTAGTCATGAAAAAACCGGCCAGCGTCCAGGAAATTTCGTGGAAAGCGGCTCTCGATTCCCCCGCGGTGACGGCCGGCCCCGAGGTCTCGAATTTTTCCCACCAGTCGAATACGCTCATGACGCCCTCCACCTGCCCCTGGTCAAAAAGCCAGTTCATGTGTTCCAGGCTGTGAGAAACCGCCGTCCAGGAATCTTCCTTTTCCAGTTCGTAGCCGGCGTAATAAGCCAGGCCTTCGTCAACCATCGCGGAAGGCTCGGAAATATAAAGGTCGCGCAGGATAAAATGCGCAAGCTCATGCGCAACACTTGCCCAGTCGATCACGCCGTCATAGCGGATCACAATATTCTGGTCTTCCGGATTATAAAATGCCTGCGAAGGCAAGCCGCTGCCCGCGATGGCCATGTATTCCTCAACCCTTCCCGGAACGAGCACCCGGAAAAGCCCGGGTTCGCGGCCGGCGGGGCCCAGCATTGTTTCATAAAGTTTCAGCGCCTTGTCGAAAAGCTCCGTTATTTTTTTGATCAGGAGTTCCCGGCTGGCGGCGGGAATGTTGGTCTGAATCACAAAGCGCCGGGTGGAATAACTTTTGGCCTGGGCCCAGGGCGGCGCGGAAGCCATTTCGGTCCGGTAGGTGTGGACCGACCTCAGCACCCGGATCTGCTGACGGATGTTTTCAGCGCGATCCGGAATTCGCTCGGCCGCCTGCTCATAAAGCGCGATGGCGCCCTCGTAATCGCCGACCATTGTGCGCATGGCGGCATACACTTCATAAACAAGCCATTCATCGGGATGCTTTTCAAGCAGCGAAGCGAAAGCTCCCGCGGCTTCCAGCAGCCTGCCGCGCTGGGCGAAAGCCATGGCCTCGGCAAGTTCCGTATTGAAGTCTCTGGGCTCATTCTCTGCAAAACCGGAAACGCAGGAAACAGCAAGGAAAATGAGGATTAAAGCAGCGGTTTTCATTCCGGGATTTTAGCGGAAACAGGGCCGAAATGGGACAGAAATAATCACCCCGGCCGCTCCAGGAGCCTGTGACGGAGGTCACATCCCTCCGTTGACAGGTCAGATATCATACTGCATGCAGAAAAGACACCTGTTTTTCCCGGCATTTATAGCGGTCATACTCGCAGCGGCGCCCGCATCAGCCTCGCCTCCCAAAGATGAAGACATTGCTTTCTGGATGATCACCGACCTGGAGCACAAGCAGCCCGCATGGACCCTCCGCGCCGGAGAAGAAGTCCGTTTTAACGAACACCAGGGCATTTCTTACTATGACACCCATGTGGGCGGCGCCTGGCACCTTAAAAAATGGATGTCCTTGGGGGCCGAATATCTCCAGGCGCGCCAGACACGGACTTCGAGCGGCAAATCCATCTGGTTCTGGGAAGAAAGGCCTCGCATTTACACGATCTTTTCCCGGACTGTTTACGAATTCAAATTCGAAACGCGGCAGATGCTGGAGTTCCGCTTTAAGGAAAGCGCAGAAAACACCGTGCGTTACCGCCCCCAGCTTTCCGTAACTTCCCCCTGGGAAATCACTCCCCTGAAACTCCAGCCGTACAGCACCGGCGAACTGTTTCTTGAATCGAACCGCAACGGGGTATCGGAATTCCGCCTGTACGGCGGTCTGAAATACAAGCTGGGCAGCCGTCTTTCCGGCTCACTTTTTTACGTACGTGAGCCGATTAAAAATAATGCCGGAGGGTGGAAAGACACCAACGTCTTCGGCACGACCGTGAAGATAAGCGTATAGAAAGGCCCGACGAATGGACGCGCTGATGAGTTTCCTGCCCACTTCCCCTGCCGCCGCAACCGTGCTCGCGCTTGCCCTGATTATCTCTCTGGGGCTGTGCATCGGTAACATACGGTTTGCGGGTATTCAGCTCGGAGTCGCGGGCGTTCTTTTCTCAGGCCTGATCTTCGGCCATTTCAAGGTCCATGTAGACGAAAGGATCCTGGAATTCGCGCGGGAATTCGGCCTGATCCTGTTCGTTTATACACTTGGCATGCAGGTGGGCCCTGCATTTTTCGCTTCTCTGAAGCGCGAAGGGCTGCGGCTGAACATGCTGGCTATGTATGTCGTCCTGACGGGCGCGGGCGTGGCCGTGGCGGTTGGCACAGCCTTCAAAATACCTTTCGCGGTCCTGATCGGCATGCTCTCGGGAGCCACCACAAACACACCCAGCCTTGCCGCCGCCCAGCAGTCTCTTCTGGCCCACGGCGGATATAGCGGCGAGCTGCTCAAACTGCCCGGCCTTGGCTACGCCGTGTGCTACCCCTTCGGCATCATGGGCATCATCATCAGCATGATTCTGATTCGCAGAATGTTCGGGGTCAATCCCGAAGAGGAAGCGCAGCATTATCTTGATCTCCATACGCAGAACACCCCCGGCATTGAAACCCTGAGCATCCGGATCGACAACAACAACTTCGACGGGCTGGAAATCTCGGACATGCCTTTCATGTACGAAAACCGCATCACCATCTCACGCGTACTGCATGAGGGCGTGGTCAGCGTGGCGACGCCGGCCACCCGGCTCTACAAAAAGGACGTCGTGCTGGCCGTCGGCCCCCGTGAAAAACTCACGGCGCTCCAGCTCATGCTCGGCAGCGGCGTCTCCGTGGACTGGCGCAAATCGGACGAAAAAATTACGTCTAAATGGGTGCTTGTGACGCGCAAGGAAATCGCAGGCCGCACGCTCCGCGAGCTTGACGCGTTTCTCTACAGCGTTGCCGTCACTCGCGTCAGCCGCCTGGGAATGCAGCTCCCGGCTACCCCCGAGCTCATCATAAACTATGCGGACGAACTGATGGTGGTCGGCGAGAACGAAGCTATCACGCGTTTTGCCGCGATTTGCGGCAACTCAACGAAGGAGCTCAACCACCCGGAGCTGATCCCCGTTTTTGTGGGAATTTCACTGGGGGTATTGGTGGGAACTTTTCCGCTACACGTGCCGGGTATTCCGTCGCCGCTGAAACTCGGCCTGGCGGGAGGCCCGCTTGTGGTCGCTCTGGCGTTGAGCAAAATCGGCCGTATCGGCAAATTGATCTGGTATATGCCCGCAGGCGCAAACCTGATGCTGCGGGAGATCGGCATCGCCCTGTTCCTGGCATGCGTCGGCCTGAAGTCGGGCGACGCTTTCCTGGAAATCCTTCTGCATGGGGACGGAGTGCTGTGGTTCGGCGCCGGCACGCTGATCACGTTTATACCGGTTTTTACCGCAGGCCTTGCGGCGCGCCTTTTTTTCCGCATGAACTATCTCAGTCTCTGCGGCCTGCTGGCCGGAAGTATGACGGACCCGCCTGCGCTGGCCTTCGCTAACCAGGTCTCGCCTTCCAGCGCCCAGGTGGTCTCTTATGCCGCGGTCTATCCGCTGGTCATGATCCTCAGGATCCTGCTGGCGCAGGTCCTGGTCGTTTTTCTCGCCCGTTAATTTAGTTCCGCTGAAAGTCGAAGGGGTCGGCGCCGATAGTGCCGGCCATCTGCTGGAGGTATTGCGGGGACTGGACGGCTGCGAGTTCCGCTTCCGCTTCGCGGATTTTACGGGGTTCGGCTCCAGCCTGCTTCAAATCGTTCAAGGCGCGCGTCCAGAACTCTGTCTGGCGTTCCTGAAGCGCCCGCAGGCGCGCGGCGTACCAGTCGCTCTTCATGATGACGTCGTAGTCAAAAAGCCGCCGCACCTCAGGATCATTGAGGGTCTTTCCCTGATAATTACCTTCCGCCATAATATGCAGCAGGGCTTTCAGCGGCGGGCATGCCGAATTAACGCTGCCGTCAGCGAAATAATGCCCGGCCACGCGCCGGTAAGTCTCAAGGATATTCCGGACACCGTCGTCGAAAACAGCCCGGTCCTGTTTTTCAGGTTCCAGCATGTCGCTGTCGAAAACAATGTCCGGGTTGTCGAAAATCCTGCCCAGGAAAGCGCGCACAAAACGCCGCGTGATGCGGTAGCCCAAGAC
>CAZMMY010000063.1:3176-8014 GCA_964567495.1 uncultured bacterium | reverse complement strand
ACCTATGACCCCACCCATGTGAAGGGTGTGCTCTAACCAACTGAGCTAATTGCCCTGAAAATCAAACCCTTCCGGTATATTCGCCGGTTTCCGTATTGACCCGGATTTCGTCCCCGGGCTCGATAAACAACGGAACCTGAAGCCGAAGCCCGCCTTCGCAGACCGCCGCCTTGAGGGTGTTCGAAACAGAATCCCCGCGGATGCCGGGAGGAGCATCTTCAACCTTCAGCGTCACGGCTTTGGGAAACTCCGGCTGCACCGGCTTACCGTCGAAGAAGTTGATTTTCATCTCCATCTGCTCTTTCAGGTAATACTTGTTGTCGCCAAGCGTTTCGTCCGAAAGTCTGAAGCTCTCGTAGGTTTCCATGTCCATAAAATGGAAGCCCTCGGCGTCATGATAAAGGTATTGGCACTGCTTGGGCTCCAGCGTCGCCCTCTCGAATTCTTCATCGGAAGCGAATTTGTTCTGGAACGAGCGGCCGTTGGTCAGGCCTTTAAACGACGCCTGCACGAACGCCCGTTTGTTGCCCGGAGATCCGCGATGGAAATCCTGGCACACATAAAGCTCGCCCTGATACAGGATGACCGAGCCTTTGCGTAAATCGTTTGCTTGCATTTCAAACTCCCTTTTAAATCCGGAATTAGTGAGCCGGTATTATAGCACAATTTCCCAATACGGGAAGCCCCTGATTACGAGGTCTTTTTGAAGGACAAAACATGGTAAATGCGATCTTCCCCGGCGCCCTTACGGACAGAATAAAATTCACCGGAGCGGCAGGCCGTGCAAATGGCCGTATCCCGGAGGTTCCCCTCACTGACTCCAGCCGCACCGAGCTGTGCGGCAGCAGCGCCCGCAAGGTCCATCATCCCTTTTCCAATTGCCTTAGGATGGAAGAACTCAGGAAAATAATTCCGGAATTCCGCTCCGACCTCATAGCAGCAGGAGCGTATAAAAGGCCCAAGAGCTACCTCGAGTTCCTGCGGAGAAGTTCCATGCTCATAAGCCATGGCCCTTACCGTTTCAGCGAGAATCCCCGCCTTAAGCCCCCGCCATCCCGCGTGAGCGACGGCGGCGACCTTCTGGTTAGGGTCCCAGAAAAATGCCGGAATACAGTCGGCGGTCTGAATGACGAGCGCGAACCCCGGTTCAGCCGTCACCAGGGCGTCGGCCCCCGTTTCGGGAGCTGGAATATTTTCGGGAGTGACATCGAGGACGTCAGCGCCGTGAACCTGCCTGACCTTTACCATGGATTTCGGGTCAAGGCCCGCTTTGGAAATAAATGCAGACAGGTCTTTTTCCCTGAAGCGTTTGCCCGAAAAAACCGCCGTGACGAGGCTGTCAGAAAAAGAAATGCTGTAAACCCCGGAGGGCTGGGTCCGCATGAATCAGGCCGCGGGGGCCGGTGCGGGAGCTTCAGCCTGCGCGGTCTCAGCGGACGCTGGAGCAGGCTCAAAAAACTTTTCTTCGGTCAGCAGATATTCGACCTTCTGCATGGCCGGGTCGCTGTGGAACAGTTTGCGGATGGCACCATCATTAAGATAATTGTCGATAGCCACGAACAGCATGCCCTGGTCGAGAGAGAAATATTTGCGGGCGACGTTTCCAACCTTGGAATTGGGGTTCTTCGGGTCGGCTTCCACAGTTACGGCGTCATAAAAGCCGTATTCACCGTAGATATCGTAGAGTTCAATCAGTTTGCGGAAATTTGCGACGGCTTCGCGGGGCGCATGCTCAAGCGCAAGGCCCGTGATATGAGGAGTGACGACTCCGGCTTTATACCCCTTCGAACCAAACGGCTTGGCGCCGTATTCCGAATAACCGCCTTCCGGGACTGAAGAAGGGCTCATGCCCCAGACCGGATAGCCTTTTTCTTCCAGGGCAAACTTGATTTGGCCTTCTACCTGCCGTTTGTTGTTCAGGCCAAGTCCTTCAGGGGCAAGTTCATTTTCTTTGAGGATCAACGTAGGCATGAGGGCTTCGAAACCCGAACCGCCCCAGCTGGGTACAAATTTGATCCCTTTCCACTCATACCAGCCGCCGAAATGCTCATAACCGTGCGTATTTTTTTTGACACGGTTTATCGGCTCCATACTCTGCCACTTGTATTCGCCCGGAAAAGTGCGGATCAGGCCGACAAACCAATGGTCGTCCGGGACTTCGCCGCGCGCGATGGCAAGATAGCTGCTGGCACGGGGCTCTGTGTAGAAAACCCCATAGTGGTAATCGGAATAAACCTCGAGATGCTGGTAGTAACCGTGAAACATCTGGCGGTCCACCGGATCATAGAAGAACTTAAAATTGCCGCGGTTAATCAGCCGGTCCGCCTGCTCTTTAAGCTCTTCGGGGAAAGCATTTCGGGCCACATAAAGCCCGGCGATCAGCCAGCCGCTGTCAACCAGCGAAACAAAATAGCTGGTACGCTCTGCCGTGGTCGTATCGTAGTAGTTAAACGGAAAACCGCTTTCGTGGTATTCGATCTTTTCAAGCGTGTCCATAGTAAGTTTGATCTTGGTCACGGCCTGCTCTCGCGTGATAAAACCAAGATTGAAGCCCGAAACAACGCACATCAGGTAAACACCGATGTTCGTAACGTTGGTGTAGTCGCCGATGGCTGTCGCTTCGTCCAGCGGCTTTTCTTTCCCCAGCAGGATATTGTCGAGAGGAAGCCCGTGCTCCTGGTCCACAACCTCATCGAAGAAGCGCCAAGTGTCTTTTGCGATCTCTTTAAGGAATTCCCTGTCGTCGGCGGGAAACTGCTTTTTGACCAGGACTTCCTTCGGGAAATCCTTCAGCCGTTTGGAAAGAAAGGTCGTGAACTCAAGCCCTTCGATGCGGACGGCGGTCTTTTCCTTTTTACGGGGCGGGAAATCAACGGCCGTCGGGCCGGGGTTTCCGTTATTCACGAAATGGATATTGTCGAGATAGATCGTGCCGACTTTCCTGGAAACCATGCGGTCCTGAAACACGAACACAAGCTCATCCAGGTCCTTGCGGCCGATCGCGGGATTCTGCCAGGCGGCAGGGTCGCCGAAGTCGACAAGGCCTGTCATTTTGTTAAGCGGGATTGAAACCGTCTGCCAATCAGAAGTCACACCCTTGACGATAAAGGAGCCTTTGATCTTCTCGACCTTTTCTGAATCCTTGTATTTCTTGATTTCAATCTTGAACGTGTCTGTAAAGCCCTTACCTTCATCGCCCTTGACGTCAAATTCAAGATGGTCGACATGGTCGGCGTCAAAACTTTCAAGCTTGGTCCAGAACCCGTTCTGCGAAGGAACCTGGGATTCAACGCTGTAATTCAGCCGAAGGGCATGATTGTCGGGATTGGCCGCGAGGTCCTTTGCCGGGAGCTCCACAACATCAGCATCGGTATAGGAATCGTTTTCATCGGAAGGATCAAGGTTCCAGGATCCGCTCTGGCCGCCCAGATCATTAACCAGGTCTTCCCCCTCAAAATCGAAAATCTTGACGTCTTTGGACTCATCTTTCGCGGGCACGGCAACAGGGGTCTCGGCAGGACATACAGGTGCCAGCGCGAGGCTGAAGATAACCAGAAATGACAGAAGCTTATGCAGGGATTTCATGGCAAATAGGACGAAATCGTAACCCTTTTATTCAGGAGAGTCAAACGGGAAATCAGGACAGATGACGGGACAAAAGCTTCCAGGTCTGGGGCCCTGCTATACCGTCAGGCTTTAGACCTTTCGAGGACTGAAACTTCTTAAGGGCCTTACGGGTCTTGGGCCCCACCTTGCCGGTCACGGGCCCTTTAAACAAACCCGCGCTCATGAGCGCGCGCTGGATATTGCGGCCTGTCGGTTTCAGAGCGGCGCCCTTGGGGTTCGAAACAGTCCTTCTGAAAAGCGAACGGCCGAACTGTGAATTAACCAGGGTCCGGAGGTCGCGCCACAGCGCATGACTGCCCAGCATAGCCACAACCACTTTGCGATTGTTCACAAAGAATTCCCCCACAAAGCAGTGGCGCGCGCGGCGGGTCCAGCCCGTCTTTCCAATCACGGCGCGGCCGAGCATGCGATTGTGGTTGCGAAGGTAAATTTTTCTTCCGGAATTGCTTTTAATGGTCAGATTGCGGGTCTTGAGCGTCTGAACCAGAAACGGGTAACGCTGCACCTCATCCATGATGAGCGACATATCATACGCCGTTGAATACTGATTTGCGGCGGGAAGGCCTGAAGGTGTCTGGAAATTGGATTCATTGCAGCCAAGCGCGCGCGCTTTTTTGTTCATCCGGGCGATAAACACGCTGCGCTTGCCTTTTCCTCCCGCGTAAGCCAAAGCTTCGGCCGCATCGTTGGCGGAATTAATAAGAAGAGCGCGCACCAGCTCGCGGACACGGTAACGCTCTCCTGCCCGGAGATGAATCTTGGAAGGCGGAATATTCTGGACGTAACGAGGGATCGTGACCACGGCGTTCAGGTCCATGGTTTCCACTGCTACGATGGCGGTCAAAAGTTTGGTAGTGCTGGCCGGCTGCCTTTTTAAATGCGTGTTCTTGGCATAAACAACTTTATTAGTGCTGGCATCGAACAAAATTGCGGAAGGCGCGCTGATCGGAAGAAAGGCTGGAGCTGCAAGCGCGGAGACGGGTGCTGCAGTCGGACGCGCTCAGGAAAAGCTTAACAAAAAATTAAACTTTATTCAACTCTGATAAACAGAATACCGGATGTCGGGGAAAATATTATCCCGCGCTTCTACCTGCTCCAGCCACTGCGCGTCGATTTTACCGGCGGTCAGCTGGTCGTATAACCGGAGAAACCTTAAAACGTGCTCACGCGTCCGCCAGATGGCGTACGGGACCATGGTACCTGTCTTCATA
>CAZMMY010000063.1:1797-3166 GCA_964567495.1 uncultured bacterium | reverse complement strand
TGGATTCGGCCAGTAAAAGCTCCCTGGCGGCCTGGTTCAACGCACGACGCTCCAGCTCAGACGGGTTGTGAAAGCGGTTGGCGAGCTCTTCCATTTTGGCGGAAGCCGCGTGGAGGTGCCGGTAAATCCAGTCATTCGACCCTTCCAGCCAGACTTCAGCATATCCTTTATATCCCCAGCTGGAGAATGATGGTTCGG
This sequence comes from uncultured bacterium, assembly GCA_964567495.1. Taxonomy (GTDB): domain Bacteria; phylum Omnitrophota; class Omnitrophia; order Omnitrophales; family Aquincolibacteriaceae; genus CAYLPP01. The sequence goes on along the minus strand of CAZMMY010000063.1, from coordinate 2,968 downwards.
CCGGCTGAATGTTCTGCTGGCGCGCAAGATAGTCAGGCGCCGTTACCATTTCGATGGTCTGGGAATCATAATGGACCTTGCGGATCAGGTAGTCGAGGAACTGCGGCCCTTCATACCACCAGTGACCGTACAATTCGGCGTCGTAAGGTGCGACCACAACCGGCTCGCGCCCAAGAATGCCGAAAAGATGCTCGACCTGCTTTTCACGGTTGAACATAAAATTCCCGGCGTGTTGAGCGGCTTTCTGGCTGGCTTCATATGGGTTGTACGGCTGCTTGTCGTTAGAGCCGGTAATCCGGTAATACTTGATGCCCGTATTAATACGGAAGCCGTCCGGATGGATATAAGGCTTTATATATTCATATTCGAGATCGAACCCCGCGTCGCGATAATATTCGCGGTACTGATAATCGCCCGGATATCCCTCTTCCGCGCTCCAGACCTGCTTCGATGATTCCTGGTCGCGGCCGAACGCGAAAGCGCCGTGCGGCGTGCGGATGGGCGCATAAACCCCGTAACGCGGCCGCGGGTTCGCATACTGGATGCCGTGAGCATCCACGAAGAAGTACTGAATGCCGTTGTCGCGAAGGATTTTGTCGTGGCCCGGATGATAGCCGCATTCCGCCAGCCAGATGCCGCGAGGTCTCCTTCCGAACATCTTTTCATAATGCTCCGCCGCCGTCGCGATCTGGGCGCGCGCCGAGGCCGGTACCGTCGGCATGAGCGGCATGAACCCGTGCGTGGCGCCGCAGGTGATGATTTCCAGGCAGTCTGCGTCCTGAAATTTACGGAAAGCCTTGACCAGGTCGCAGCCGAACCAGTCGCGAAAAATCTCGCGGGTTCGGTAGAACTTGTTCCGGTAAGTTTCGGCGAGGTATTGGAAATGACCGTCGTGTTTGTTCCGGTCGACTTCCTTTTCGGAAAGCTCTATCAGCTTGCCTATATGCTCGAGGTAACGTTCCTGCAGGAGCGGGTCCGTAAGCATGGACGCCAGCGGCGGCGTGACCGACATGGTCATCCTGAACCGCACTCCATCGTTGAGGAGGCGGTCGTACATTTCGATCAGAGGGACATAGGTGTCTGTGATGGCCTCATACAGCCAGCGTTCTTCGAGGAAGTCCTCGTGCTCCGGGTGGCGCACGAACGGAAGGTGCGCGTGAAGCACCATCAT
>CAZMMY010000063.1:0-1787 GCA_964567495.1 uncultured bacterium | reverse complement strand
CTAGGACGACCGCTTTTTGGCAATGAGCGACACGAATTCAGAATTTGAATTCGGGCCGGACCTTCCGCTGCTTCCGGACATGAGCCCGTAGAGTTCATCGTTCGGCAGCGCCGGCCAATCAGGGTCGATGTTTTCGGAAGGCGCATTACGGGGGGTACGCACCTGGTTGGATTTTACAATGGAATAAAAATGCCCTTGAAAAGTGAGTATGCCAAGCTCTGCCTGAAACGCCGTATTCGCCAGTCCAAGATGGATGTACCAGTTTTTACTTTCAAGGTGGATATCGATGTCATAAAAACTGCCGCTGTCCAGATTATGGACGCGGAGCTTGGATGACGCGCCGGGGTTCTGCTTAAAAATATCCTGGACCCATTGCCAGGTCTCGCCTGCGAAGTCCCAGTAGGAATAGGCCCATTCGGTGTCACGGACCAGCAGAACAAGTTTGGTGACTCCGTAAGAGAAAGGAAGGTCAAGCCGGTCTGGCATACCCGGCGCCGCGGGTTTAAGAGGCCCGAAAAGGCCTTTCTTCACTGGCTTCGCCAGGGTTTTCTTCTTTACAGCGTTTTTTTTGCGCGCAGAAACGGCTTTTTTTGCGAGGCTTCCGGCTTTGCGGGAGGAAGCGGTTGCTTTTGAAGAAGCGGAAGAAGCCGCGGGCTTTCGGGGGGCCCGCTTAGAACCTGACGCAGTTTTCGTGGTTCTTGCGCTTTTCTTTTTCATAATTTGTGATAATATAACCGCTTATCTTCCCCGGAGAAGTTATTATAGTGTTCAATCGCCCGGGAAACAACCATTTTCCGGTTCACGGCGGCCGTAGCTCAGCTGGTTAGAGCACAAGATTGTGGATCTTGGGGTCGCGGGTTCGATCCCCGTCGGCCGCCCCATTTGTTACCCTCTGACGAACCAATCCTCCCTCAGCGCCGAAGATCGGCTCAGCAGCGGATGATATATGGTTCGTGAGAGGGTTAACTAATTCGTTTTTATTTTTCGAATCTCTCTCGCTTTTCGCTGGATTGAGACTTTGGTTATAACGTTCCGCCAACTCATTCAATACATCATTCCAGATTTCCGAATTCTGCCCGCCAGAAAAAGGCCTCCCGAAAATCCCCATGTCAAGCCGACCAATACCTTTTTTCTTATCTGTAATATGTATGACGACATAACGGACAAATCGAGGAAGAATTGATTTAATTCTTTCCAAGTTTTTTTCATTCATCAGAAATATGTCATTAAAGAGTAGAAGCGATTGGATTTGTTCATGCGCAGCACCCGCTTGTGCTTTTTCTGCTCGTATTTCTTGCTCCAGTCGCTTTCCCTCAATCTCAAGGTCTTTTTGTTCCTGGTCGAGCGCCTCCAGTTTTTCTTTTATTGAGGCAAGCTGAGCAACCCCTTTGTTCGCCAGAATATCAACAAGATTTGAAACCTTATCCTTTGTAATTTTCAGCGCTTGGCCAACTCTCTCCAAGTCTTTTTCTAAAACTCCAACACGAACAGAAGTTGCGGTATTTGCGCCACCGACCACTTCTTCAATCACACTCGGTTGGAGACTTAGCTTTCTGATAAATTCAATGACGCCTTTGTCAATCGTCTCGGCAGGCAGATACACTTCTTCGCAGTCAATCCCATTGGTCTTGTCAGCTTTAGAACATAAATAATATGGGTAATACTGTCCTTGTCTCCCTGTTCCCGGCTTAGGAAGCATACTTGAGTGGCACAGAGGACATTTTAAAATCCCTTGAAGAAGATAAACATATTTTTGAAATATTCGATTAGCAGTATGGTTGGTGCGT
>CAZMMY010000062.1:0-8136 GCA_964567495.1 uncultured bacterium | reverse complement strand
GAAATGCATGGTGGTAATATGGGGTGTTGACCCCAATCGGAAATTAAATAAATAAAGGCTTTGTTTAGGGTAGGAAAAAGTTTAGCGGATGGTGATCTGAATACTGCTCTCGATGATCCCTGCGGAAATGGCGTAGCGGGTAAGCCCTGCGGTGTCGTGGATATTAAGCTTCTCCATAAGATGCTGGCGGTGTTTTTCAACCGTTTTAATGCTAATCCCCAGCTCTGAGGCGATTTCTTTGTTCGCCTTTCCTTCAGCAATCCGTTGAAGGACCTCTGCTTCACGGGAACTTAAACGAACATTTTTCTTCTTGAGAATCCCGTTTGGTCCAAGAAATTTCTTGTTTTTCTTTTCGAGACGTCTTGCAATCTCTGCGCTAAAAAAGGTGTTTCCCTTTTTGACTTCTCGTATAGCTTCAGATAAAACTTGTGCTGAGCTTTGTTTGATCAAAAACCCTGAAGCGCCGACGGCGATCATTTTGTCTATGTATTCATCATCACTATGGGCCGAGAGCACCAAGATTTTAGCAGCCGGAAAGGCTTTCATCATCTGAGAAGCAGCTTCAAACCCATTCAGCTGCGGCATGGCAATGTCCATGACGATGACATCAGGCCGAAATTTTTTAGCCAATTCTACGGCCTCACGTCCGTTCCGGGCTTCGGCCACCACTTGGATATCCTTTTCGGCTTCCAGTACCATTCGAAGGCCTTCCCGAACCACCGTATGATCATCCGCCAGCATCACTGTAATAAGCTGTTTCATCATTTAGACGCCACCCTGTGTTCCATTAAAGGGAATCTGTGCTCCAATCGTGGTTCCCCTGCCTTTTACCGATTCGACTTTAAAGCTGCCGCCCACCATTTCCACGCGTTCACGCATGCCAAGCAAGCCCAATCGCTTGTTTTTCTTAGCGAAAAGAACGCGTTCGACATCAAAAGACTTTCCGTTGTCTTTAATTGACATATGAACACAACGATGTTTTTTTTGAATTTCCACTTTTATAAGGCTTGCATGCGCGTGCTGAGCGACATTCGTGAGGGCCGCCTGAACAACGCGGTAAAATACGGTTCGTTTGACATTGTTTAATCGCTCCACACCGGGAAATGCCTTAAAGCGGATCGGGATTCGGGTCCGTTTCGTAAACCCTTTCATATAGGAGTGAAGTGCCGGTATCAGCCCCAGGTCATCTAAAAGCGTTGGTCGAAGATCACGGGCAAACCGGTGGACGATATTCACTGACTTTTCTACAAGGCGCTGGGTGCGAATAATTTTTTTCTTTAGGCCGCGGCTATTGACTTTGGTTTCGATCTTTAATGTCGCCAATGTCGCCAAATGGACATTGATTCCCGACAGCGTCTGAGCAATTTCGTCGTGAAGCTCACGGCTGATTTCTTTTCGCTCTTCTTCCTGCGCTAAGAGAATCTGACGAGATAAATGCCGCAAATTTTCCTGCATATAGCGGGACTGCTTCAATAAGCGGTTGTAGTGCTGTTCGGTCTTTTTGAGTTTTTTTTGCACACCTTTGCGAAACGTGATTTCCTGTTGCAGCTTTCGCAGTAAAAGGTCTTTCGATTTATCAGCCATACACCACCTCTCGGTATCGATATCAGCGGCGACATTAGTTCGCACCAATATTCGCCTAAACACTTTTTTCCTTCTATGGGGTAATACCCCTATCCCGCCGGCACAGGGTTTAACCCCATATAAGAAGGTTCAGCCCTTGCGTAGTATAGCTCTAAACAGAGGAACTAAGTCGAATGATAAATCAAACAGCAATGCAAAAAAAGGATGTGGTCCAGTGAAAATAAATTATCAACGAATTCTTACGGTGGCCGCCATTGCTCTCTTAGCTGCCAGCTCCCCGCTCCAGGCCTCCGAAACGGATGACCGCATCGAATCATCTTTCAAAGAATCTTACGTGTCTAAAACTTATTTTAACGATGACGCCGTCAAAGCAGAGTCCAACAATGGCGTTGTCACTCTCTCAGGCACAGTCAACCAGCAGTCTGATAAAGGATTGGCGCAAGAAACCGCACAGAATCTCCCCGGTGTAAAACGTGTCGATAACCGCTTAGAGCTAAAAGCAGAATATCCGCCCGACAAATCCAATGAGTGGCTCGCAATGAACATCAAAGCCGCGCTGCTCTTTCACCGAAATGTAAGCCCTGCGAATACTCAGGTATATGTGGAAGAAGGAATTGTCACGCTGCGAGGAGAAGCCGCCAGTGAAGCTCAGAAGGAACTGACAGCTGAATATGCAAATGTGGAAGGCGTTCGGGAAATTAGAAATGAAATGACGGTTTCAAAGGTTCCGAATGCGGATCGAACTTTCAAAGAGAAAATTGATGATGCCTCCATCACCGCGCAGGTCAAAATTGCGCTCCTGACCCACCGATCGACAAGTGTTCTTAAAACTTCCGTCGCGACAAAAGACGGAGTCGTCACCTTGGACGGGAAGGCTCAAAACGCAGCAGAAAAAGATTTAGTTACAAAAATTGTGAGTGATATTTTCGGAGTGAAGAATACCATCAACAACATGTCCATCAACGCACCTCAAAGCAATTAACCTATCCAGGATTTGTTGTCTGCCGGCCGGCAACACGCCCGCCGGCAGCGGCTGATGTTCCATAACTTATAAGGAGAACCGTATGCTGTACACAATTGCCGTCGTTTTGTTAGTGCTGTGGGCGTTGGGCCTGGTGAGCAGTTACACCCTAGGAGGATTTGTTCACCTTCTGCTCGTCATTGCCGTTGTCATGGTTCTGGTCAGATTTATTCAGGGAAGAAAACTTTAATTAACCGGAGGTTTCGTATGAAACAAAATACAATTTTTGCGATCCTGCTAATTGCCCTTGGCATTGCAGCCTTTAGTTATCAAGGCATCACTTATAAAACCCGGGAAAAGGCCGTGGATCTGGGTTCTCTGCAAGTGACCACTGAAAAAACGAACAAGATTCCGATTCCTCCAATTGTTGGAGCGATTGCATTGATTGGAGGAGTTGTATTACTGATCAGAAACGCTTCAAAGGTATAGATAATACTTCGCGAAGCCTAGCTCTCAAACCCATAACGCATTGCGAGTAAAGTAGTCGCAGATATGAGGCGCTGATTCCATTCCAGCTATCAAGGCCTACCGGCGGCATGCGGTCCATAGAGCCGCGAAGATCCAGCCGGACAAATATCCCATAGAAAAAGCGTAAACGACCAATGCGGCAGCAGGCCCAGGCTGGAATGGGTTGATCGAATAAGTCACCGAAAAAATGCAGGGACAAGACCCAATCAAGAAGCGGCTTTGCGATTCAGGCAGCGACCAGCAGCAGCCATGCAAGGTGGCATCCTGCAGAAAAGAAACCGATCACTAACCCGGTTCTGTTCTTATTCAAGCAGCCCCCCTCATTCTGAACCTCCGCCGCGTAATGCCCGCGCTACTTGCAGCAGGAACCGTGCGTTTCATCTTTATCGCATGGCCTTTTAAGACTCAGGACGAGCAGTACAACAGAAAGTACCCCTAAAATAACGGCCACGGTAAGACTCAGCCGGGATGTCACGTCAAAACCTCCGACCGAAAGGCTGACGCCGAAAATGAAACGGATCAGATGCACCAGGGACCCAAAACCGAAAAATCCTGAAAGCCACATAGCAGGGCAAAGTTTGTTTTTCATCTAACACTTCCTTTCTTCAAGCCGAATGCGCGTGCAACATTGCGCCCGCGACTGAATAATCTCCCTCGATCGCTTTAACCGCTTTGAGAAACTGCCTGGTTTCAACCTGCAGGCACTCTTCGTGATTTCCGGCGTTAAGATAGATGTGCTCGTTCTCTTTCAGTGTCTCATCCACATAACACGGCATGTGATAAAGAGGACCCAGAGGCGGCAGAGCGCCCGCTTCGCAGCCCGGAAATGCAGACTTGAATTCCCTTTCCTTTTCCAGGCGCACATCGTGGGTCCCCAGCGCTGTGCTGAGCTTCAGCAGATCGACCACCCTGTTCGATGGAATCACAACCATGATGTCCTTTCCCTTCGAATACGCCATGACCACCTTGGCCAGAGCCCTCCCAGGAATATGTCCAGCCTGGGCCGTCTCCATGGAAGTGAAGGTCTTTGGGTGAACCACCACCTGGTAATAAATCTTGTGCCGTTCCAGAAATTTGACGATCTTTTTTGAAATTTCCATGGGCCGCTCTCCTTTCTTGTTAAAGCGTTTGGAAAGCTTTGAGAAGATAAGCGCCTCCGCCGCGCCTTCTATCCGAGAGATACCGCGGATCAGCCAGTATCCGGCAAATACTAATAAAGCCGTGACGAGCACAAATAAAGTTTCCATAACCGCCTCCCCGCAGCCTCAGGGCTGCCTGCGCACGATCTCGACTGAACATTGGGCCCGTAAGGCCACGGTTTCAGAAACGCTCCCAAGCAAGAGCCGCGCAACGGCCCCCATACCGCGAGCGCCAAGAACAATACTGTCGGCTTTCCAGGCCGCGGCTTCCTGTGTCAGCACTTTCCACGGCTTACCGGCCGTGACCTTTTCCGTCACTTTCAGCCCTGCGCGCTCGAGCCTTTCCTTGAAAGGTTCCATCATGCGCTTCACAGCGGCCTTCTCGCCCCGGTCACTCTTAGAATGCCGGCAGGAATCGGGGAAATAATGAAAAGCCATGGCGGAACTCATGCGCTGGTCAAACGCAGCCACCAGCCTGACCGAGGAACCCGCGGGCCATCGCCGGGCAGCGACGACATGAACGGCCATTTGCGCATCCGGCGAACCGTCGACTCCCAGAACGATACGTATCGGAGTCGCGGCGGCCTTTCTGGATTTCCTCACGACGCGCACGGTGGTTTTTGAATGCAGCGCGATACCGCGCGAAACACTGCCGAGCAGAAACCTGGCGGTCGCTGAATGGCTGTGCGACACGAGAACAAGCAGGTCAGGCTTCCACTCATCTTCTTTTTGAGTTATAGCCTGTACAGGCGAACCGACCTCGGTCTCGCCACGGATTGTCCATGCAGGGAACTCCGTCTGGAGCCTCATGACCGCACGCTCAACCTGCCTCGCTGTTTTTTTGCAGTCGGCACGAACCTGGGCGGCGGCGATCTCCCGCTGCGCTTCCATGTAATTCACAGAGGTTAGCGAGAGCCCGAGCTCAGCATACGCAGGCACGGGAGGGATATAATCATCCACCACTGAAAAAACAAGCGCCTCACAGATATCCGGGAGACCCGCCCGTTTTAAATCGTGGATCTTCTCTTCGATGGAATGCATTCCGTCGCTGGCGATTAAGATTTTCAGCTTCTCCATGACACCCTCCCTAGATTGCGATGAACTGGCGCAAAAAAGCCCCAATCGCAAAGGCAAGCGCCGCCGCTGCGCCGCCCGCAAAAAAAGTCTGCAGTCCCGCAAGCCACCATTTTTCGCCCACGTACCTGCTTTTCAGCACACCTACGATAAAAAATGCCGCTCCGGTCAAAATCGAACTGGTCATAAAAGGGTCGGAGCCAGCCCCCTTGAAAATAAAATCAAAAAAGAACGACAAGAGCGGCAGAAATCCGGCCGCCGTGAACGCAACGAAGGTTATAACGGCCGCCTTGACCGGCGAGGCGCTTTCAACGGGCATTCCGAGCTCTTCCCGAACCATGGTATTGATCCAAAGCTCCCGATCCGAAGTGATGATCCGGACCGCGTTCTCCAGCTCTTCGCCGGCAAAGCCCTTTGAAGCGAAAATCTGGCGTATCTCTTCGGCTTCTCCGTCCGGGACGATTTCAATATGGCGGGCCTCCGCCTTTTTCGCGATTTCAATCAGCTGGCGGTCCGCTCGCGTGCCGAGATAATTACCGATCGCCATACTGAAACCGTCTCCGGCAAGATTTGCCATGCCGAGAATCAGCACGATGCCCGGCGCAAGCCCTGCCCCAGCGACTCCTGAAACAACTGCGAAAGTGGTGACGGTCCCGTCAACGGCGCCATAAACCGCGTCGCGAAGATAACTGTGCCGCGCACCTTCGCGAAGCCGGGTACGTATGGCTTCACGGGTGTGCGACACCTTCAGCCGTTCCACCTCGTTTTCTTCCGGTTGCATAGCAGTTCCTCACTGAAACGCCATCGGCCGCAGCATCATCGCCGAAGCCCTTGTATCCTTTTCCATCTGGGCCCTGCGAGCCCGCTGTTCCTCGGAGCTTCCGGCCGTTACGTTTGTGCAATCATGGTGCTCATCGCAGAGCTCGTAACGGCTCCTGTAATCCTTCGCTCTCACTTCGACGATACTCATCCCTGTCTGCCGTCTCATAGCGGCCATATAGCTTTCGGTGTACATATCAGCCGTTGTCCGGCGAAACGTCTCGCCCAGAGCAAGAACTGCGAACAGGATTAAAGCTGTGTTTAGAAGTAGTCTTTTTCTCATGACCCACCTCCATGTTTAGCTTCCCCTTCGACTCCAGATTAGAACAACGTCCGGCTGCCGGCAGTGACAGCCGTCACACTCTTTCGCTCTCCTCAGCCTGGCCAGGAGCCGCATGCATCTCCGGCCTTGCCGCCTCACGGTCCCCGCCGCAAGCCCGTCCCGGCGGGATATGCAGCTCCGCGATAAGCGGCAGGTGATCCGACGAAACCTTTTCCAGCCGGGAGGAAGGGACCTCGACTTTCACCACACCGATTGCTTTGTCTACAAAGATATGGTCGATTCGCCCCATCGGCAGTCGGCTGAACCAGGTGTTAAGCGGTTTATGACGCGCGGATTTGAGCTGAACGTCTTCGAGCTTGTCCTGAAAAAGCCGGCAGGCAGGCGAACGCGGCGCGGCGTTAAAATCACCGCAGAAAATAATATTCTTTACGCACGCATCGTGAGAGAGCCAGTCGGGGCCGCACAAAGCCTCAGCCTGCTTTTTCTGCTCTTTGCTCCAGAAACTCAAATGTGTGTTAATGATCTGGATCGCCTCGCCGGCAAAACGGATTTCAACCCACAGAGCTCCGCGAGGCTCGAAGTAGGCGTGGCTGCGAAGGCGCGGCAGCGCGGCGGCTCGTACGACCTCCATGGGATAACGGCTCAGCACCGCGTTACCGAACATTTCCTCCTCAACCATGCGGACGGAATGAAAATGATGTTCCATGTTGAGAAGTTCCGCAATCCGTCTGGCCTGGTCAACGCCGCCGCTTCTCAATCTTCCGGAATCCAGCTCCTGCAGCGCGATAACATCGGGATCATGGCGTGAAATGACCCGGGCAATGCGCTCGGGGGATAATTTCCCGTCCAACCCAACGCACGAATGGACGTTATAAGTCATAACGCGAAGGGAGCGCCGCGGCTTTTTACTTTCATCAGGTCTGTGAAACACACGTTCATCGCTTTTCAGGTAGCCAAGAGCCGTGCTGCGCAAAGTCAGCGGCCGAAGATAATTTTTCCCTTCGGTGCTTACCCTGATTTCCCGGGGAAGAAGAACAAAACCGTCGGTTTCGTGAGGGCCGGGGCCGGCATGAGAACCATACTCCGGCGGAAAACTTACGGACCGCCCCCGTTTTCTCCAGCCTGAGATCACCAGCTCGCCGGCATCCGGATGGCGGCATAAACTTTCCATATCCATTCCCACTTCCTCGAGGTAAGGGTGTCTGGAGCCGGTAATTTTTCCGGTTTCTTGCGGCAGCGCGAAACGCCCCTCACGCGTGAATGCAAAGACCTTCCCGCCCATCAAGGCCATGACCATCGGCACATTCTTACGGCGGACCAGAACTTCGGCAGCCTGTTCTTTCTCCGCGGCGGAGAGCGGGCGCGGCGGATAGATAAATCCCACAGGCCCCTGGGCGGTCACCACTGTCTTTCGCGTTTCTCCCGGAAGCAAATTTTCGAAAACGTCTTCCACAGCCTCGCTGATAGCGGCACCCGCTTCGCTTTCGTACGGAACGACTTCCTCCTGGCCGTGGTCCGAGTATATCCAGACCTCGTAGTCGCGCGGCAGTGCATTTTGAGCGGAATCCCAGATTCTCTTGACCGCGTCATCGATACCCGGCAAGGCCCAGTAAGCAAACGCCGATGAGGGCCCGCGGCGATGCGCCTGGTCATCATAACCAAAGAAATTCACATGAATGACCGGAAGCCCGCGAGCCATGTCGAGCCTGCGGCCGAGCACCGCAAGCTCCCGAAGCCCCACGCTGACT
>CAZMMY010000061.1:3499-8148 GCA_964567495.1 uncultured bacterium | reverse complement strand
CGTCGAAAGTATCGGTCAGCGCTCGCAGTTCGGAGCGTTTGGCTTGCGATTTACGGGTGGAATCGAGGCTGGACAGCGCAACGGCCTCCACCTCCGAAAGCGGGAAAATTTCTGCCAGCACCGGATCGCGGCGGACTTCCCTGCGCAGGTCGCTGAGCGAGGTAATTTTTGCGTCGAGGATCATGTTGTAAACGTGGCGCAGTTTGGCCGCTTCCGTGAACTCAAGGTCTTTTTCCATGATCCTGGTCGACGGGTCGGACGGATTAGTGCGGACTTCCACCTTGACCGATACGGCGGTTCCGTCTTTAAGGCCAGGCACAAGATAATTCAGGCTAAGCGTCAGGATCGAGGGCGGATGCTCGATCGGTGAAACGATGGCCCGGATCAGCCTGTCCAGATCGAGCCTGGGAAGAGGCTTGACGCTGTCGTTCTCAATGACGCCCTGCGTGCCGACAAACGGGTCTTCGTTCAGCATGCTCGTGACGTTAATGCCGGGGCCGCCGGGCTGGGCCATGGCCAGCAGGCAGAGATACTCGCTGGCCGTACCGTAAAGAGAAAGATATTCCCGCGCGAAATCGGGATCGAGGATGATCTGCCGGAGCATGTCGCGAACGCTTTTACCGCCGAGCTCCTTGCGCTTCGCATCGAGCGGCGCGCCGTTCCGATCTGCACCGGCGGCGCTTCTCTGCTCGTGACGGATGTCTATCGCCAGACTCTGGATTTGCTTTGCGGCAAGTCCAAGGCTTGGAAACCGCTCGAGATCGGCGGCGGCATCCTCCGCGCTGCGGCCGATCTCCTCAATGTCCGATTTTAAATACCAGGCGAGGACCGCGGAAAGAAAACTGTCGTAGATCCTGTAAAGCACACGATGCCGCCTGGTATCGGGCGCTTTACCCGCCATGTTAACCGCTCCGCGGTAAGTAGTTTGCAGTTTTTCCCTGACATCTTCGGGCAAGCCGTCCAGGTCCTGCCTTACGCCGTTCAAGGTATTTTTGAAAAAGTAATCGTAAACGTCAACCGTCGCGCCTTCGACCGTCGGCGAAACGCCGCCGACTTTTTCGTTTCTCAGGTAGCGGTACTGCAGAGAACCCTTGGCCATACCCGAAGTTTCGAGGGCCTCGGTCGCCTGATAGGAAGCCAGCGTGCGGATGCCGGGCTTGGGATCATCAAAAGTGATCGAGCCGTTTCCGGTCAGGATCATATAAAGAAGCCGAGGGATGCCGTAAATCGATTTTCCCGTCGCGCCTTTTTCTTCCGACTGACTGGTGTGAATGCTCTGCATGCCGAAAACCACGGGGCTTTCATCGCCGGGACTGTTGAGGATTTCATTGACCTCAAGAAGCGCGTCGGCCTGCCCCGTCATGCCTTCAACCAGCTCCAGCCCGTCTTCGTCTGCGATCATGTCCGACAGGGCCCGGGCCAGGGCAATACCAGCGTACTGACTGACGACATGCGTCAGAAGTTCGACTTTTGTGGAAGCTGAGGTTTCATCACCGGGGAACGCCAGGCCCATAGCGGTTTTGACTTCAATGAAACCTGAATCGAGCACCACTTCGAGGGGCAGGTACGCGTCCGGAGCGTGGCGATTGACGATCGCATTCATGTGCCTGCGGAAAAGCAGGTTAATGCGATCGAGAAACTCCCGCCGTAAGGCAGTCTCGGCAGCGATACTGAGTCCCGGTTTTCCTTTCACTATAAGCGTCAGCGGTTCCCTGCCCGGAAGCCGCAGCTGTGGAAACCATTCTGTCTCAAGGCCGAACGCAAGGTAGGGGGATTTTCCCGGAGGATAGACTTCGCCTTTAACTACGACCCTCGCGGCATGATAACGGACGTTCGGTGAGATGCCGCCGGGGAGAACTTCCTCCGGCGAAAACATTCCCGTTCTCTGGCCGAATTGCTCCAGTCTGTCGATAATCGACTTGGCCCGGGCGTACATAGCGCGATGTCTGCGCGAGTCATGGAAAGAAACGTAAATGTCGCCCGCATAGACAAGGTCTATCCACGCATCAGCCGCAACTTTTTTAATGAACTCGGCCTGGTGCTGAGCGCGCGCTTCCGCGGGCATGCCTTCAACGGCCCTGAGCGCATCAAGCAGCAGCATCATGCGGTAATTGGCCAGGAGCTCAGACTTGATCAGGTCCACTGCGGATCGCAGCTGGACATCATAGCTTTCTTCTCCTGCTTTTTCATTGGCCGAAGAAAAAGGCAGAACGAAATCGTCGCGAAGCCGCTTCGCTGCGTACTCGATTTCAACGGCCTGCAGCTGAATCTCTTCAAATTCCGGAGCAGCGGCCGGCGCCGCATCGACAAGCTCCCTCAGGCGTTGGCTTGATTTTGTACGAAACGCGTTCAGCTCATCGCGCAGCTCGTCCATTTTAGCTCTATCGATCGAGCCCTGCTTCAAGCGGTCAAGCACAGGATAAAATTCCGCCGCAAATTCGGCCACTCTTGCCGCCCCGGCAGAGCGAAGCTCAGAACGCCTGACGGAAACTTCGATAAAGCCGTCCAGACCGAGCGAAACGTTCAGGTCGGGTCTCGCGGCAGCAAGCCTGCGCACGGCAAGCGCCAGCCATTTCTCTTTAGCTTCCAGCCGTTTTTCCTCGAGGCGAAGCTTCATCCGCCTGTGGTCGGCATAAAGCCCTTTGACGTCGCCCCAGCTGCTGCTGGCTTCCGCGCCGATATCGCGGTCCAGGACTTCACCCACGGTCCAGAGGCCGGGTACCGCGGACTGCGATTCTGCCAAAATGCGCCTGATTTCGGTCGAGGTAAGTTTTGGGAGGTTGAAATAAGCCTGCTTGTCGTATTCACCGCGCTTCTCATGCTCCGGGCTGCGTTCAAGCACTGTAAGCTGCGATTCAAGCCAGGCTCGCACATTTTTCTCATATGCGGTGTCGCTGTGGAGCTCTGCTTCCGCCGCACTTAGCGCGGCGTTGATCTCGCCGGTGCTGATGAGCCGGTCAATCCGGTCCGCGAATTCCCAATTGTCCTTGCTGGACCCGGCAGCCGCAAAATCAAAACGCGACGGTTTTTTGAAGCCTTCGCGGCTCATCCACATGAAACCGTTGTGGTCGGCGGCGGCGGAAAGCGTCTGGCGTTCCGGCACGAGATCCCCCTTTATCTTGCGGTAAATCGTAAACTTTTCCATCGGACGCGAGGAAAGCCGCGGCGAGTAGCCGACAACGGCATAACCGCCTTCTTTGACCATTCGGCCAAGCGCCGCAAAATTCACTTCGCCGTCAATGTTGAAAAAACGAACGACGTCCGCTGGCTCGATCTGCACGTCCGGGCTGCGGTAATCGCCTTTGACCAGGGCTTTGATCTGCGGATTGGCGGCGCGGACTTCCTGCCACGGGTCACCGGAAACCTCGTAAGGGTCTGCCCCGTCCGGCCCCTGCGCCACGAGCGCGCTGATCTTCGCAGCTTCGCCGTCCGTGAGCTCATCGGCCATAAACATGACTTCCGCTCCCTGCAGATCCACGGTTACTGCGAAAAATTTTCCTTCCGAGTCGAGCATGACTTTTTTCACTGCCAGGTTGTAGTTGAGGGCGAAGCGCTCTTTCAGGGCCAGGATTCTGCTGGGCTGGAGTATGTCGATACCCTGAAACCTCCCCTGGCCCGGCATTTTTTCTTCAAGGGCTTTGATGGTGCGCGGAAGCACAACCACGGGAGAGCCGAGACCGACCTCCGTAAACGTAAATTCCCCGCCGAACCTTTTGTCCAGGAAATCGGCAAGATAAGCGTCCACCCGTTCCAGCCTGTCCTCGGCAGTGCGAAGGGAAATGCGATCGCGAAGCTCGGAGCGGGCAGCGTCCCTTGTTTCCGCGATCTCGATTTTCGGCAATTCTGCGTTAAAAGCAGGGACCAGCGAAATACGAAGCTCGCTGCGGGGCGCAGGCCCCGCGGTATAGGCGTCGAGGATGCCGGCGGCCATCAGGTTCATGACGTTCTGTTCGTTCAGCTTGCCCTGCGATTTCAGTTCCCGGACCTTGTCCACAAAACTGTCGACATTGCCGATCCATTTCTTCTTCAGCTTCTCGATTTCGGGGTTAATGGCTTCATCGAGAAAAGGCGCGTAATTACCCAGCTGCTCCACACGGTCCTGCGCCGCAAGGTCGCGGATGATCTGGTCGCGCCAGCTCTTGAGCATCGCGGCCCTGTTGCCGGATTTCTCAAGAAGCCTGTCACGGGTGCCGCGCACGAAAGCCTTATACAGGCTGACGCGTCCATTCTCATTCTCGAAATAATTCTTCCAGGAAACTTCGCCCCGCATGTGCTCGAGATAGCGGGTGCTCTCCGGGACGCTCTTGAGGCCCGGCATGATGACTACGTACGGAATACCGCGCTTGTCCAGCTCGGCGGCCACGCCTTCTGTGTGGAAACCGCCCATGACGGCCATGACCGCACCCTTGCGTTTTTCCAGCAAGCGGGAAATCTCGCGGGAGAAAATACTGTCTCGCTCTTCCGCGTTGCGGTAGAAGCCCGCGTGATCTGCGAAGAGCCGGCCCCATTCCCCTTCGCCTTCCAGCTGTGCGCTGATCTCGTTCCACTGGCCGCGCGGAAGCTCGAGCTTCGCGGCCTTCTTGAGCAGCGTCAGGCGGCGGCTCTCGACCAGGATCATTTTTTCCTTTTCATTCGAAAGATTGTCGAGG
>CAZMMY010000061.1:0-3489 GCA_964567495.1 uncultured bacterium | reverse complement strand
TCTACAAGCCCGCCAAGGGCCGTGGAAAACTCCATGCCTGCGGGCAGGTTTGCCGCGGCGCTCTCGCGCATGAAAAAAGCAAGATCTTCGGCCGTGATCTGGCCGGTGCGGAACTCCTGATTCTTGGACTCGAAATCACGGATGGCCTTCGCCGTACCGGCGGAAGGCGGCAGCTTTTCCAGCCTGGACTTGAACTCTTTTGAAAGGCGAACGGCTTCGGCGTCCATATCCGCGGAAGCGGTGCGCCTGCTTTCCTTCAGGACCAGCTCGAGCTGCGAGCCCGCCTCGGGCGCTTGCGCTGCGGCGAGGGCCTGCAGGACTTCCAGGAAATCAATTTCGTTTTCCTCGAACTGCCGGACTTTCCGGTCGATCTCGAGCAGCTTCGGGTTAAATGCTTTTTTCTTCAGGTTCTCAAGCTCAGCTTCCCTCGCGTCCAGTTTTTCCATGATCACGCTTTCGCGGCCCAGAGCCAGCAGGAAAGCCTGAAAACCGCTCTCATAGACGCCCCAGTCCTCGATGCCTTCGAAGCGTCCTGCGGCCGGATTCAGGATGGATGCTGCAGCCGCGCCGGTCAATTCGCCGTTTCTGCTGTATTCAGCGAGGACCTGCTTCAGAATTTCAGGTTCAGGGAAGCTGCGGAAGATCTGCGGGTCGAGCGAGCCGTAGGCGCCCTCCACAGCAATGGTGTCGATACCGTATTCGGCCTGGAACCAGGCAATGATTTTGCGGATATGGTCCTGCGCGTCGGGTATGGCATGGGCGTCCTGAATCAGGATGGCAAGGCGTCGCCCTTCTCCCCTGGACCTTTCGACTTTTCCAAGCTCCGCCGGCAGGCGAAGAGAAGAAGGCTTTTGAGGAAGCGGTTTAAAGGCGGGCGATGGCTCTGCTGCCCTGGCCACAGAATTGCCGTAGTTCTGCGTTACCAGGAAAGTCATTATGAGCATCGCCGCAACCCAGCGGATCATGGGATGTTTTTTGCTCATATATATTAATTGTGTAATTCGCTCGTGTTAGGGCCCTGTTAAAAACTTATTAAAAGCTTAACATTAAGAAGGAGACAATACCAAAATGGGGGCCTTAATTCTTAATCATGTAAGTCGTTTATTTAGAAAGGTTTAGGATGTTTTAGAGGGAGGAAGGGCGCTTTTTTTCAAGCTTGAACTTGTCGTAATCGTCCATAACGGCTGTAGGGTACTGGCCGCTGAAGCAGGCGTGGCAGAAGATTGAGGGCGGCTGAGTGGTCGCTGAGAGCATGCCGTCGAGGCTCAAATACCCGATACTGTCGACGTCCAGGAATTTTTTGATCTCTTCCATGGTGTTGTTGCAGGCCAAAAGTTCGGCTTTGGACGGAAAGTCGATGCCGTAATAGCAGGGCGAAACATGCGGCGGACAGCTGATCCGCATATGAACTTCCCTCGCGCCCGCCTTGCGAAGAAGGCGCACGCGCGACTTGGCTGTGTTGCCGCGCACGATGGAATCATCCACAACAACGACCCTCTTGCTCTCGATGACTTCCTTGATCGGGTTCAGCTTGATCTTGACCTTGAGCGAACGGGCCGACTGGGTCGGGCTGATAAAGGTGCGGCCCACGTAATGGTTGCGGGTAAAACCGATGCCGAGCGGAATGCCGGACTCCTTGGCGAAACCCATGGCTGCAAAGTTACCGGAGTCGGGAACTGGAATCACGATATCGGCCTTGGCCGGATGTTCCTTGGCCAGGTTACGCCCGAGCTTTTCGCGTACCAGGCCGACGTTATCGCCAAAAATGGTTGAGTCGGGTCTCGCGAAATAAACGTGCTCGAAAATGCAGTGCGCTTTTTTGGCTTCGATTTCTTTAAACGGGAAACAGCTGCGCACGCCCTTTTCGTCGATGATCAGGACTTCGCCCGGCTGGAGCTCACGCACAAAATCCGCTTCAATCAGGTCGAACGCGCAGGTTTCGGAAGCCACAACCCAGGCCTGGCCGAGTTTACCGAGGGAAAGAGGTCGAAAACCGTGGGGGTCGCGCACCGCGAAAAGCTGGTTTTCAGTCAGGACCACCAGGCTGAAGGCTCCCTCCACCCTCTTGACGCTTTCAATCACCGATTCTTCCGGGTTCCGGTAGGCCGGCTTGGCCATGAGGTGCACGAAAATCTCGGAATCCATGGTGCTGCCGAAAATCGAGCCGTAGGCTTCGAGCTCTGCGCGGAGGATCTGCGCATTCACGAGGTTGCCGTTGTGGCCAACCGCGACCTGACCCCGGGAATATTCGACTTTGTAAGGCTGTGCGTTGACCACGGTGGAAGAACCGGTCGTGGAATAACGCACGTGGCCGATGGCGTGCCGGCCCGGGAGGCGCGCAATCGCGGTTTCGTCAAACACATCGCCCACATGGCCCTGATTTTTATAAAGATGAAGGTCTTCCCCGTCGGAAGTGCAGATGCCCGCGGCTTCTTCGCCGCGGTGCTGCAGTGCGAACAGGCCGAGGTAGGACATACGCGCCGCGTCCGGATGGTTGTAAATGCCGAAAACGCCGCAGTGGTCTTTAACGTTTTCGCCGCTCATGAGTTCATCCTCCGCGGAATGGCGGATTCAAAGGTCTTTCTCAGGTCCGCGATGTCAGCCTGGATTTTGTCCATAACAAGCTGTTTGCCGCCGGTTTTACCGATCAGCGTGAACGGCACGTTGTGTTTCTGCGCCGCCAGGATGAACGCTTCCTTGTCGTCCGCGTTCACGGTCACAACAGCGCGCGACTGGCTTTCGCCGAAATAAAGTGCGTCCGCTCGGAGCGAAGAGCCGCTGCGGATCAGGTCAAGATGGTCGATCACGGCGCCAATGCCGGACTTCAGGCAGGATTCCGCGAGCGCGACGGCAAGGCCGCCTTCTGAAAGGTCGTGGCAGGAAGAAAGTATTTTGGTCTTCGACTGCTCGAGGATCAGGGCATAAAGCGCCGCCTCTTTTTTAAGGTCGAGGCGCGGAGGAAGGCCTTTTTCGAGCTTGTGCTCAACGATCAGGTAATGCGAGCCGCCGATTTCGTTAAACGTTTCGCCGAGCAGGAAAATCAAATCGCCTTCCGCCTGAAAAAACGACGGAACACGGTTATCGATATTGTCGATGACGCCGACAGCGCCGACAGTCGGCGTCGGATAAATCGCGGCCGCGGGGCTTTCGTTATAAAAGCTGACATTGCCGCCCGTGACCGGAGTGCCGAGCTCGCGGCAGGCTTCGCTCATTCCAAGCACAGCCTGGTGGAACTGCCAGAAAACTTCCGGCTTCATCGGGTTGCCGAAATTCAGGCAGTTCGTAATGCCCAGCGGTTCCGCACCGGAGCAGACCACGTTGCGGACGGCTTCGGCCACCGCGATCTTGCCGCCTTCGAACGGGTCGAGGTAGCAGTACAGGCTGTTGCAGTCAGTCGAGACCGCGATCCCCTTTTTCGTGCCCTTGATGCGGACAAGGGCCGCGTCGTGGCCGGGATAAAAAACCGTGTCGGTGCGGACCATGTGGTCG
>CAZMMY010000060.1:6765-8163 GCA_964567495.1 uncultured bacterium | reverse complement strand
AGGTTTTTTTCTGACCTGCCGGAACCCTGGACGCGTAGTACCTCAGCACCTGGATCCATACGCCCTTGTTCTTTCTGCTTTTCCTGCGCCGTTCCATCATATCGGCCGAGGCCGCCGGACCCTGCGAGCGCATTTCAGAGCGCCTGTAAACGGCGGCGAATCTCTCGAAAGTCCTCGCGCCCCGGGTGTTTTCCATGATCAGTTCCAGGCTTTCCGGAATATTGTCCAGGGCCGCTTCGAAACCAAAAGCGCGGGCGGGATAAAACTCTTCGGGAAGGCCCTGAGACTGAAGATATTCAACAATGCGCATGGACGCAATGCCGCGCTTCGCCCTGTAAGACACGGCATTTTTAACTCCAAATCCCATCAGGACGCCGAAAAGCTGCGGCGAAAAACCCGGAGCCGTCATCAAACCCGCTATCTCGTCTATTTTTTTGTCCGTCAGCTGCTCAGCATTCCGGACCCCAAATTTTTCCGCCAGAGCCTTTTTGATCGGATCCGCTTCAGGCCCCGCAAGGAACACGGTCGAGACCGCCGCGCGGAAAGCTTTATAGTTGTAAATAATCGCGCGGGTGACATAGGCGTTTCTCCTGGAGAACGAGCCAACTTTCCAGCCGGTCAGGAGGTAAATGCCATCGATGAACCAGAACCATAATTTCTCGCTCAGGCCGCGCCAGAAACCGATGCGTTCCAGGGCGAGCCCCATACCCGCCCGGGCCAGAAGGGCCTGCGCCCTGTCTTTACCTTCCTGCAGGTTTCCGTTCTTGAGCTCGATCTCGGCCGCCGGCTTTCCGCCGCCTATCACGGCTTCGGCGAGTAAGCGGTCATTGGCCTCCAGCAGATATGATTCGAGGGTGAGTCTTTTGAAGTCTTCGGAAGAAAGGCCGAGCCGCCGGAGTTCACGCAGCCTGGCATTGTCGGGTTCCATGCTGATTTTCTCCAGCCCGCGGATAAGGCTTTCCGCCGCGAGACCTTCCTTCACAAGTTTCTCGCCGATCTCCTCCAGCTCTTCCGGGGCTGCGGGGACCAGTTCTCCAGGAACAGAAATATCGGGAGGATTGAGCATCCCCTCCAGGACGTTGGCGATTAAATCCGGATCTTCGCCCATATCGATGGCGGTAAATTCGGCTGAAGAATAGCGTTCGTGGCGGAATACCCAGAAATTAATGCGGTCCGCTTTCTTTTCGGCATTTTCACTTCCCACCAGGAATTCCACCTGGGCGCCGGGGCGAGCCTGGTGCTTCCCGGATCGGCCAACATCACGACCGCGGCCGGCGATGTCGCGGTGTTTCGCGGGTACGCGGCGGGGGTGGTGCGGTGCACGTCGTACGCCCGCAAGGACGGCGGCGCTCCAGCCGGGGGGTGGGTGCTGCTGGCGGAGGAGACCGCGTCGGCGAG
>CAZMMY010000060.1:0-6755 GCA_964567495.1 uncultured bacterium | reverse complement strand
CTGCCCGTCCCTTTCGAACGCGGAAACCAGCGTCCGGGTTTCAGCGGCCTTTCCGGCCCGCATTTCGGAGCGGCGGCGAGAGGCCCTGAGGTCGACGATGAACCGCCACGGATTAACGGGATCCATATACCAGTTCCAGCCGCCTTCGGTCAGGAACCTCTGGTAAAACTCCATCGTCTTGTCGTCGTCCGTAGAACCCCACGACGCGATTTTCGCGCCTTTTTCCTTCATCATCTCGAGCGACGCCTGCAGCAGAAGCTGGCCGCCGCCCGAATCGCGGACTTTCAGATTCGCCATGCGGGCAAGCTCCGCGGTATCTCCATTGATGGAAAATGCCGCAAAACCGCGGATCGTTTCAAGATCGCCGGCTTCGGCTTCCGGGTTAAAAAGGGTCAGGACATAGGTGCCCGGCGCCGCCATGACTGTATCCAGCCAGAAAGCCGGAGTCCCGTAATCGTAGACCTCATCCATCTGGAAAGCCGCGCGGTCGATCTGGCTCAGACGGGAAGCGACGTCCAGCCGGAGCGTGCGGGCTTCCTTGCCCGCGGGGATCACCGCGTTCACATCCATCAATTTACCCAGTCCGGGCACCGTCCTGATAGCGGGGCCGGCGCGGAGGATTTTTTCCACCTCGCCGGGAGCGGAGAAAATAATCGGGGCAGCTTTCGCTTCCCCGCCGTCTTCGCCCTGATCGCGCATCTCCGAACGGCGGGAGGGAGCAAGCAGCCCGGCCTGCGTGAGCTGCCTGGCGACTTCGCGGGCAAGAGCTGCGTTCAGCGAACGCTGCCGGGTTTCGCTTTTCATGTCCCGCAGCCGGCTGTAAAACCAGTAAGCCCGGCGGATGATTTCCGCACCGCGCCCGTCGGAAGGCAGAAGCGTTTCCGGCATTTCCGGCAATTCGAGCGCGATATATGTCTGGAGGATATTTTCGAGCAGCCAGGCGATGCGCGGCTCGGCCGCTTCCCCTCTCGCCCGGAAATTAGCGAGGGCGGAAGCGTCGCGAAGAAGAAAATCATTTCTCAGGACGGCCGGATCTACGCCGGGCGCCGCGGGTGCTGCATCATTGTAGAGGCCGGCGGCTTGAGCCCAACCCAGGAATTCGAACTGCCGGAGCGTTTCCAGAATCTCAGGTGCGACAGACCTTGCGGCAAAACGGACGATGTCCGCTTCGCGTGCCGTCAGGAAATTCCGGGTTTCCGCGCTGCCTGCGGTGAACGCGGCGCCCGGTGCAAGGACCCTTTCCATTTCCTCCTGGGCCCGGACATCTTCGGCGCCGGCCCTCTGGAAATTCCTGAATCCATGAGCTTCCCTGACCACAAGCGAAGTCCAGTATTTCATGACGGCATCAGGTGATCCGGTCTTCGAGATTTCACGCAGATGGCTGAAAACAAGCGCGCTGTTGAAGCGGACCGACGCTCCTTCTTCAGTCACTATTTTGTCAAACAGGATTCCCGGAGCCGCCGGGCTGATTTCCGCGGCGTCGTTTTCCTCGATCTGCCTGGCGTAGTCTTCCAGCACCCCGGACTGCGGATAATTTTTCGTTCTCAGCCAGGCAAGGGTCGCGAGGACCGCTCTCTTTGCGCTTCCCATGCGATCGCGACCGTCCAGCCGGATACGGACTCCGGGTTCCAGCTCAAACTCGACCGTATCCCGCGACGAAATCCAGTCCGTTCCTTTGTAAATCGCGGCACCGCCTAAAACAGCGCCCGCGGCGGCGAGCAGGAACCCGCGGCGTGAAACCGCCCGCATTTCTGAGCGGCGGCGGGGCTGAGTGAGATCAACGATGAAGACGAGCGGGTTGTTTTCGTCGGGCCGCCACGTCCAGCCGGACGAATTAAGGAAATCGGCGTAAAACTTGATTGTTCTGTCGTTGTCTGCGGAAAGCCAGCGGACTTCAGGCGCGCCCTGCGCTGCCAGCTGCTCCAGCATCGTCCCGAGAAGCAGGCGGCCTCCACCCTTGTTCTGCGAAGGAAGGCTTCCCAGTTTCTGCAGGACGACTTCGCCGTCCTTGCTGGAAATAATGGCGAAGCCGCGCACCATCTCGAGCTCGACTCCCGCCTCGTTTTCATTCACCAGCGCAAGCACCTGGAATTCCGGCGAACCGATGTAGGTATCGGCCCAGTACTCCGGAGAACCGTAATTCGCAACGAAAGTTCCCCGGTCAACCAGGCTGAGGCGTGCAGCCACGTCGCCGCGAACGATCTGCTCGCCCGCCAGCGCGGCGAGGGCCTTCACGTCGACGACCTTCCCAAGCAGCGGGTCGGAACTGAGCGCCGGCGCGTTCCGCAGCGCGGCCGCAGCCTGTTCCGGGGCCGCAAAAACCACGGGCGGCGCTTCAATGGGCGTCGTGCTTTCGAGCGGAGCGATATCGAGACCAAGGAGCGTAAAATCAGGCTCGGGGGGCACAAGCCCCTCGGCTGAAAAAACATCCGCATCTTCGGGCAGCCGCATCTCAGATCGGGCAAGGCGCTGGATTTTCAGGACGACCTTGCGAAAATTCATTTCCAGTTCCTGCGGCGCCAGCCCCTGAAGACGGCGGTAGGTCTCTTCGAGCCCGGGATACATCTGCGCCGCCTGTTCTCTGGAGATCGTGCCGCCGGCAAGGCGGTCTTCGTAATTTTTTGCGGCTTCCGCAAAATTCGCAAAAGTTCTCGCGCGGGCGCGCTCCAGCATTTCTTCTCCGGCGGCGCGCAGAAGCGCGTTGCGGCTGGAACCAGCGAGAGCGGGTTCTTCAGCGGCCAGTGAGCCGTTTATGCTGAAACCGTTGAAAAAGAAGTTAAGCGCCAGAGAACCGTCTTCCGCGCTCAAAACCCGTTTGTCTTCGGCCAGAGGCGTGAAGAATCCCGCCAGACCTTCAGACATGCTTCCGGTGTATTTTCCGGTTTCGACGGCCTCAGTCAGGATCAAGGCGAGCTTTGCGGCCATCTCACCGATTGCTTCGCTGAGCGCCGGAGGCAGGGCCACCGGCACGCGCGCCGCCACTTCCCGCGGCGCATTCTTGACAATCACAAAGAGGTTCTTTCCCTCCACCCGGCGGTCCATGGGGAACCCAGGCGGAATACGGCCGGACGCGATCCGGAGGACCTCAAAATTCCCTTCGCTTTCCCGTGAAATCCGCTCAAGGATTTTATCGCTTTCAGGGTCGGCGTTTTCGAACCGTATTAGCACCGCGCCGGTCTCCCCGAGCAGCTCGGCGGCCTGCTTCATATAATAAGGAAGGTCCTGAGTGCGGATGGCCTGAATCATGACCAGGTCGGCCTTGCCCTGAAGGGCCGGCACTTCCCCGCCTTCGGGCGCGACAAACTCGTCCGCAATGCCTGAAATCGAAATAGTGCGGATACCTTCGGAATTTGTCATCTGCCGCGGCTGCCTGCGGTACAAAGAGCCCTCGAGATTTCCATCCTGGTTTTTTACCGCGTGCCACAGACCGCCGAAAACGTCCAGAGCGGCCGCGGTCTGGACCGTGGTAAAACGCGACGCGATCTCGGAAACAAGCGCGGATGGAACGCCCTGCGGCGTGCGGCCCGCATTAAGCTGGACCACGGCGGAAGGGCCGCGGCCGATGACGCGCGGGATCCAGGTTTCAAACGGCTCATCGATATTCGGCGCAAGTCGCGAGGCCGGGGTGCGCACTTCGGAACGCCTGCCCAGGAAACCGCGCAGGTTCGCCATGGCCGCGTCCCAGCCTGGGTAATCCGCGTCTTTCGGGTCCTTCCGCCATTCGGGCGCGCGTCCACCGGCGTAATAACCTTGCCAGAAAGCGCGGGTGTCCCACGGATATACAGGAAAATCAATTTCGATTTCGCTGACCGGGCTGCGGGCTTCGACGTCCGCCCGCTTCTGCACCAGTACGCTCGACATGGGCGACCCGCTCCAGTAGTCGTGATTGCGGTAACGGGCGTTCTCCGAATAACTTTCGAACAAAAGCCCCTGGCGCGCCAGACTCGGCTGGGGGAAAAAAGAGCCGTACTGCGAATCCGGCGAAGGGAAATTGCCGAAGCTGCCTTCGTAGAACTCAATATTCTGCAGGCCCGTCGCCCCGCCATCCAGGTAGCCGTATGCAATATAGGGCGCGCCCAGGTCTTGAAGAACATCCGTGAAATCAACTCTCAGCGCCATGAAAGAATTGAAGGCCATATCGACGTCGCTCGGCCCGGATTCGGCTCTGCTTTCGAGTTTGGCCGTATCGAGACGCCGGCGGACTTCGCGGGCACGGAGCAGAAGCGAAGTCATCGCGGCAATTTCTTCCTCAGTCGGCTGCTCTCCTTTTTTCTGCTTGGCCATAGCCGCTTCGCCGAGATTCGCATATTCATTCAGCAGCGCGCGATATTCTGCCTGGATCTGCCTGACTTTCTCCGGATACTGCGGCGTGCTCACGCCAAGACCGGCGAGGAACGCCGGCGCCATATCGGCGGTCGAGAGCACGAGGGTCAGGTCCATGGCGGGATCAGGAGAGACATAGTAGACGACCGTCGAACGGACACCTTCGGCGTTTTCGACCTCCATGGTCCTGCGCTCCAGGCCGTACTGGTTAATGAACGATTCCAGACCCGCCCGGCTCTGGAAAAGCCCGGGGTACATGCCTTCAAGCACGAGCCGCACAAGCCGCCCTTCTTCTTCGGCACTGCCGCCTTCAGCAATATTATTCAGAAAGCGCAGAATGTCGGAACTCTTGTCGCCGGCCCAGCTGCCCGCCTGCCGGATGACGGGCGCATAAGCCGCGATGAACGCCCGGCGCAGCGCGCCGTCCTCGATGATACGGTTGAAGCCCCGGGTAATCGAAGCTTCCGTGCCTTCCGCAAAATCAGCCGCCAGCGAAGGCAGGGCCTCGGAAAGCGCCGGAAACACCGTGCCGTTCAGTTTTTGTTCCGCCTGCAGTGCGGTGCGCAGGGCTGAAAGGCTGTCTTCGTCTTTTTGCCGCAGCAGCTGGTAATAATTCAATTTCTTCTCGAACAATGAAGCGCCCATCGACGGCTCGACGGAAATCACACGGGCCTCCCCGCTTCGGGCAAGCAGGCTGCCGTTGACCACGCTGCGGCCCGCTCCCATATCGAGAATCAGCGGTTTGCGGTCCGCGTGCCCGTTCTGGTCCGCGGCGCGGCGCGCGAGCGCCAGCAGGCGCACAGCATCTTTGCCGTCCAGGAACGTGTGCGAAACGGATTCATCGGCCACGCTGTCCAGGTGTCTCGGCGTGAAGTCTTCGTGTTTGACAAGCCGGGCTTCAGAGCGAGCGCCTTTCTGCGATGCCTCCCCGCCTTCAGAAATCAGCGGCCGGGCGTTCATAGTGTCTCTGAAATTCTTAAAAACTTCGAAAACATTTCCATATCCGCTTTTGATTCCCGCAAGAGCCAGGGCGGCCTTATCCTGATATTCCTTCACCTCTCCTTTCCGGGTCTCCCGCTTGCTCAAAACGTAGCTGTACCCCTGAATCATACCCTGGAAGAAATAACCCATGTCATAATCTTCCGCCTCTCCATCCACCTCCTTCATTTCAGAATAAGAACGGAGCCATTTTTTTATGGCCTCTTCGAATTCCGCCTGGCCCGCTTCGCCCGAAAGATACTTTTCCATGAGCGCCTGTCCTTCGTTGAAAAATGGCTTTTCTTTCTCTTCGGGCCAGAGTTTTTTGAGATAAACCTGAAAAAATGTCGGCAGGTGCAGCCATTGGACCGAACCGCTGCGGTAGAGAACCGCGTGGGCCTGTTCATGGATAGCGATCTGGCCTTTACCCTGCAGCTCTCTTTCTGAAACGCTAATGGTGTACGGCTTGATAGAGTCGAATTCCCCCTTTCCGTTGTTAATGCTCCACGGCAGAATGAAAATCGCGATATAAGCCGACATGGCCAGAAACGCACTCCCCGCCATTTTCATCCAGAAGAACGGTGCCATATATAAAAAGGCAGCGCCGATCAATCCCGTAATCAACGCAGACGCCAGGTTTATGGCGAACCGGTTAATCTGGCGCGCTTCATGCGTTTCGACCTTCAGCTTTTTCATTTGGCTGCGCGCTTCGTCCAGGTCCCTCTCGATACGGCCGTCGGCGGTGACTTTGCTGGTCAGGAAAAGCGTCGTAAGCGCGGCCCAGAGCACGATTTCCTTCCGCTCCTCGAGCGTAAATTTTTTTCCGATAAAAAGATCGTTTATAGAAGATTCGGGCGGGACAAGCCCTTCTTTTTCGAGGTCGGCGTACTTCACTTTGCGGAAGTCGTACGAGGTTTGCGGCAGCGCGCGCATTTCGGAACGCGCGGCGCCGGGGGCGTCACCTTCCCCGATAAATTCAGGGAAGAAGCTGCGGGCCGCGTCGAAAACCTCCGTCACCGAGCGGGCCTTCAGGTCGTTCGAATCGCCCGCGCGCTGGTAAAGCGCGGCCGCGTCCTTTTCCATCCTTTCTTTCATGTCCCCTTCGCCCAGCGGGATAAAAGACGCGTACGCGGGGCCATCCGGGCCGAAGTACCATTTAATGTATGCAGGGACGGCGAAGACATCCATGCTTGTGACCGCCTGGCCCGGCGCGGTCATGGTGAAATCGAAAAGCTCGTATTCAGGCTGCGGGATGCCGGCCGGCGGGTCGACAAACTGCCCGTCGCTGAAGCTGACGTAGTAGCGGCCGCCGTCTTCGGCCGTGACCAGCAGCCATTCGTGATATTGAGTATCGGGACCGGCGTATTTGAAATTGCCGAACTGGCGCTCGACTGTAACGCTGTCGCCAAACTGTTTCTGGACGGAGTAATGTATCGCCAAAGATAAGTTTTGCG
>CAZMMY010000059.1:0-8309 GCA_964567495.1 uncultured bacterium | reverse complement strand
CCTATCGAAATCGCGGCTGCCGAAAAAATATTGCAATTAAAATAATTAAGCAGATACGTCCCGTTCAGGTTTTCATAGAAGGGCCGCATCATTCTCCGGTAATAAATTGAAACAAGCCTTTCAGGCCCCGGGTTATTGATAGCGCGATATTCAGACACAGCGCCCGCAAAAGCCTCGGGGTAATCGAACGCTTGCACCCCGTAATCGAAAAGATCAAGCGCGATATTGATATTCTGCCGGTCCGTCCGGAGACGGTTCGCCATCAGTAAAGACGAAAGGCGCAACGTCACGGGGTTTAGAGGTATGCCCTCGCGCACAAGAACCGCGGCAGCGTCCTTGTTGGCCCGCGTAAGCGGTCTGCCGAGGCCCGCAAGCATGCCCTCCAGCTGCTGGTCTGTCGGTTCCACGCTGCGCGGCTGCGGGGTCCCTCCCTGCGGGATACTCAGCGTCAACGAAGCCTGGACGACTCCTTCGCTGCGAAACTCGATGAGAAGCGAGTTGGCGGCGGCGTCAAAACTCAGACCGATGATAGAACTATGCGGTTTGTTCTGCCCGTTAGGCATAAAAAACCCGCCTTCGATGGCAAAAATACCGGTGTCCCGCGGCCTGACTTCTCCGACGACTTCGACGCTAAAAACAGTTTGGTCAGAATCGTTTTTGCCATTGATCCACGTACGCCCCGTAAAAGCGTTGTAAGCGAATTGAACGTGCGTCGCGGGCCGAAGCGGACTGGTAATCCCGGCAATGAGCTCCGTGATCTCATACCTCGCGTCTACTATATCCACATCATCTTGAGGGTCGTCAGGGCCATCGTTGCCCGGCGGCTGAGGCGTCGGCCCAACAGGGTTTACCGGAGGCTGCGGCGGCGGCGGTGACGGCGGCGGAGGCGTCGGTCCTACGACTTCAGGATTTACCGGAGGCTGCGGCGGCGGCTGTGACGGCGGCGGAGGCGTCGGTCCTACGACCTCAGGATTTACCGGAGGCTGCGGCGGCTGCGGCGGCGGAGCAGGCGTCTGTCCCGGCGCCGGTGAAGATTCCATAGAAAGGGTCGGCGGAGTAATTGTTTGTCCGTCACTGAAAGCAAGCCAAGCATCGCTCGGCGGAATGCCGCTGGAAGCAGGCGGCGGCGCGCTGGCGCTTGCCTGCTGTTCGTCCATGCTGACCGTTTGTTCGACGCTCTGATAATCGGTAGAGGACCCAGATGGCGGCATGTCGTAAGCAAGCACCCCGCCCGGAGTAAAAGCAAGCATAAGCGCAAGGCTTGCACTTAAAACGC
Source organism: uncultured bacterium (assembly GCA_964567495.1). Taxonomy (GTDB): domain Bacteria; phylum Omnitrophota; class Omnitrophia; order Omnitrophales; family Aquincolibacteriaceae; genus CAYLPP01. Next base: position 7,033 of record CAZMMY010000059.1, on the reverse strand, counting down.
GGTATTTTCTCTTGGCATCGATCTGTGTAAGCATTCTGCTTTAAACATAACAGCATCAATACAGATGTCAAAAAAGCGCAGCACTTTTTAAAGAGTTAACCTGTTTTATTTAAAGGAGTTGAGTGATATTTTAACGTCAGATTAAGAAGGCGGGAATCGACTCGTCATCTGCGATTAATATCGCTTTAATGGCGATGCCGTCTCTCCGGGAGAAGAGAAGTGTAAGGAACCCAACGCTGGATTCTACCCGCAAAGGTGACGAAAAGGAGGATCGGTTCCGGCATTCTACGCAGGAAGCGTCTCTGTCTTTTTCTGGCCAGAATTTTGCGCTATCGGCGCGTCGTTGACCTCGACGGTGGCGGCCGCGGGTTTGAGCGCCGTGCCTTTTGCAGGCGGTCCCTGAAGATAAGGCGACACCCAGAGGACCTGGCCGAAGAGGACCAGCAGGATCTGGCCAATAGTCAGCTTCGCGTCATCTTTCACGTTGTAACCGTTTTCCTCGTTCAGTTTTTTAATCATGCCGAGTACGGGAAAAATAAAAGCCATACACAGGACGCCCCACCCCATCGAAATATACGAATAATAGTAATTTCTCGCAAAATAGGTGATCGCGAGCGCGCCGCCAATCCTGAAAATAAGCCAGAGCACCGCCATGGTTTCCGCCGCCGCCCGATGCGTGTGCCCTTTGCTTTCAACCGAACGCTGGATGTTTTCAAACAGGCTGAAAATAAAAATCCCGCTGAAGATTGCCCGCGCCAGCGGCGAGATGTTCCTTCTCTCCTGCCGCTTGACGAGGGCCCAGTTGCGATAGAGCCAGTAGGTCATAAAAAGGCCATAGGTCAGGGTGTCGAGAATGACCATGCGCAGCGGAGAAACATAGAAATAGCGGTATTCCTCCACAGCAGTAAACCCCTTTCCGGTCTCAAGGTCCACGCCGCACCTCCAGCAGCTGGTGAAGCTGGGGTTATTATTTTCAGAACAGGCGGGGCATGCTTTGGCTGTCATTTATTCAGCTCCGGTTTGAATTTAAAATTTATCCGACTCATTATTTATTTCGGAAAGTGCTCGACGTGCGAATCGCCCTTACGGCCCATGTAAACGACTTTTCTTCCGGTCAGGCAGGCTGTGTAACTTGAAACACCCGCCTGCATGACCTGGTTCAGGAATTCCGTATAATTAATCTGCCCTGTCTGTGAGGCGCGGATCGCGGCCACCGTCTTCGCGGTCGAAAACTCGGGAGCTATCGCCGGGCCCTTGAAATCAAAGTTCTTCGTGTACGCTTCGCCGTCCTGTGAGTAGAAGGTCTTCTGATTCTGGACCAGATCGACACGGTAGGATTCAATCCCGCTTTCCAGCAGCTGGCGGACCACTTCGGGAAAAGTAATTTTTCCCGCCAGCGACTTTTCAGAAATCTCGTGAATAACGGCTGAGTTCATCAATTATTCTTTGTCGAATTCCATGAGGCGGACCGCAAACTCATAGTCCTTGCCGGGATGGCGGGCTTTGAGGATTTTGAGTTTCTCGTAGCTCCTGTCTTTGGTCCCATAGTTGATTTTGACTTTCGGGTCAGCCAGCGCTTCAGCCAGCGACTTCAGAGGAATGTCTCCAAGGTCGGATTTAAACGATTTGCCCAGAGAGATCATTAAGTCGCCCGTGTAAACGGCTTCGCCCGCCTTGACATCGAAAGGTTTGGAAGAAGACTTCCAATCGATCCATTTCTCGGGATACGACTGATGGATCCGGTAAAAGTAAAACTGGTATTTGCCTTCAGGCACGGTGAGGAAGAAGCCGTCTCTGGACTGGTTGATGGGGTATTTTTTTCCGCTGTTTACATCCTGGAGAGACGACTGCACCTCCCAGTTACCCGCCTCGGCCGCTTCAATCGACATCTCGCCGAAAACAGCCCCCTGAGTCTTGAAGTCAATGGTTTCAGAGCGGAGCCAGGGATCCCGGTATTCATTCAGCGCGGTGCAGCCGGGAAACAGCGCGATTCCAAAAACAACCGCGGCAAGAAGGCCTTTACGCATTTTTAGCGGCCGCGATCTGGAAATACTGGTCGTTGATCAGCGTCTTTTTACGCCACACCTTGACCCGCCACTGCCCCGTCGGAACATTGGGCAGCTCGAAAAGCTTGAGGGTCGAGTAGAGCAGGTCCTGGTTGTAAGTCCCCGGTTTGAACGTTTCTCTCAGGTAAATCTGGCCGCCCGGAGCAATCCACTCAATAGAATACTTGCCGTTCGACCATGCGTCTTTCATTTTGCCGACGTTCGACAGCTTCGCGAACCATATAATCTGGCGGTCATCGGCGGCGAATGCATTGCGCCGGCCAATCGGCGACCATGAGAAAAGAGTCCGGTCGACCCCGGTCGCAAAACCATAATCGTCGATGTTGTGGTCGCCGATCTGAAGCGGCGCAATCCCCTCCGCTTCCTCTTCCGGTTTTTGAGCCGCTGCGGCAGACTGCTTTTCTGTGTGCTTTTCTGTGGGTTTTTTTGTGGATTTTTCCGTCTCCGCATCTTTCGGCTTGGTCTTTGCAGGCCAGGGCTTGTCGGAAAGAAATTCCTCGATATTGATGCCCCCACGGACCTTGATTTCCTTCTCCGCCTCTTCCATGATCTTGCGGCATTTATCCGCGTCGACGGTGTACATGCCATTGACCGCGGCGGCAAGACTGGTCGTAATATCGAGCGCGCTTTCGCCTTTCACCGCTTCCGTAATGCTTGAATAAGCGTTACGGGCGGCTACTTCTGCGGCAGCTTTCCCGGCAGCCTTCTCGGCCTCTTCCAGGACTTTCTGCTTGAGAACAATATAAAGAGCTTCCCGGGTAACGGTTTTGTTAATAAAAGCCGCCTGCGCGTCTTTCAATTTATCGTAGAGAGCGAGCCTTTCATCGCCTTTAGCGCGGTTCATCTGGCCCTCGAGCTTTTTCAGCGCGTCCCGCTCGGCATCTTTCTGAATGTCGAACGCAGCCCGGTCAGCCGTAACGAAATCGCTGGCGGCCTGCATCGAAGCCAGCATCCGGTGAAGATTGCCCGTTTCGACAACAGCCGCCGTTCCCGTGGGCCCGGCCGGCGCCTCATAATAAACCTTAAGTTCCTTGCCCAGCTCCTGGCGCCTGACTTCGTCCTCGTAGTAAAGCGCGGAGACGACAGCATTGCGGTACTGTACGCCGGCGAAATCCAGCAGATAAGATTTAACAGCCGCCGGTTCGCCGAAACTTTCCATCTCTTTCCATTTCTTATCAAGCCGCGAGACATCTCTGGCGCGCATTTTTTCTTTCGCTAGCCCGTATTGATTTTTCGCCGCCTCCATCCCGCCTTCGATAGCGTAAGCATCGCCAAGCTGCTCAAGCAGGTAAGCGTCCGCAGGGTCCGCCTTGACGGCCTTTTCCAGGTAAGCCCGGCCCTTGTCAATTTTTTTCAAGACAAGCGACATAACCCCCGCAGCCCTCAAAAGTCCGGCGTCATCCGGATGCTTCTGCAGGCAGGCTTCGTAAAGCTCAAGAGTTTTTTCCGGGCTGCCAGTGACAGCTTCCTGCGCCTCAAAAAGCTTGCAGTCATCGATTTTTTTCTCGGCCGCTTCCGATCCCGCTTTCTTCATAAAAAGAAATTTAGGACCCAATTTAAAAATAATTCCGTCTTTTGTGTCCGCCACGATGGGGACTTCAACAGGGCCCATGGTCAGGCGGCTGAGCGGCTTGTCATCGCCGGCAAAGGAGAGGGGCGAAAAGGAAAGAATCGAGGCCAGGATCAGAAGAGGAATAGCCGGTTTCATAAGCCCGGTATCATACTGATTTTGGCGTAAAAAAGGTCTATTGATTTTCCAAAAACCGTCTGAAGGTGGGCTACTTGCACTTCGTATAGCGGTGGCAGGATAGCAGGTGGTCGTTGACCATGCCAACGGCCTGCATGTGAGCATACATAATCGTCGAGCCCACAAAAGTAAATCCCCTTTTTTTGAGGTCTTTGCTGAAGGCGTCCGACTCTTTGCTGGTGGGTGGAATGTCCTTGAGGGTCCTGCGTCTGTTCACAATCGGCTTGCCGCCCGTGAACCGCCACTGATACTTGCTGAAACTACCGAACTCTTCCTGAACCTTTATGAAGGCTTTGGCGTTGGCGACCGCGGCGTGGACTTTCAGACGGTTGCGGATGATCCCCTCGTCTTTCAGAAGCGCCTGGATTTTCTTCGGCGTATACCGCGCGACTTTTTCGACGTTGAAGTTGTCGAAGGCCTTGCGGTAGTTCTCCCGACGTTTCAGGATAGTGCTCCAGCTCAGGCCCGCCTGCGCGCCTTCCAGGATCAGAAATTCGAACAGCGTCCGGTCGTCATACACCGGCACTCCCCATTCATTGTCGTGGTAACTCCGGTAAAGGTCGTCTTTCAGGCACCAGCCGCAGCGAATTTTTTCTTTCATGGAACCCTCTCAGTTTGAAACCGCCAGATAAGCGGCAAGGTCTATTTTTAAATGCTGGTACTCGGCCTGGCGGTCGACCTGGCTCAGGTGTTCCCGGAGACGGCGAGTCAGCAGATTCGCATATTTTTCAAGCCTCGTTTCGCCGCGGAAAAACGGTTCGAAATCGTCGTGCGTAAAACGAAACCGGGAAGCTTTGCGCTCACTCATCCCGTTCAAGGCTTCCCGCAGAATGGCCCTGCCGTCCTCACGGCCGAAGGCTTCTTCTATTCCGGAAAATATAAGCGTATCGCGTGCGGTAATCTTTCCGCCCATCTGCCGGCCCAGCACGCGGCCCCACTGGGCGAAACCTCCGAACGGCGAGGAACGGGACGTCGTCCCTCTACCCTCCATGCCGTACCACATGTCCAGCTGGTCAATGACCTCAGCCGGAGCGGACAATGGCTGGCCGCCCATATCAATTAATACAGGCTTCGGGGCGCCCGCCGCGGCCTGCCGCAGGATAAACTGCTTCGGGCGTATGCCTGCGGGGATGCTGCCCGTTTCCTTATAAATCGCGATCAGATTCTCAAGCACTTCTTTTCGGACCTCGACCGAAACTTCATTTTTAGCGCGCATGTCCGCCAGTTTCTTACCCTCGATAAACTCTTCGAGATAGAAAAAACGTCCGGGCTCCCTGACAACTTCAGCAAGCCGAGGCACGGCATTAAAGCCCCTCCTCATTAAAAGCATATGGTACCGCAGTTCACGCTCGAATGATTCAGGTTTGCCTTTCGGGATTTTCAGCACCAGGCGCGCGGCCCCGCCGCCAGCCAGCGAAAACTCAACCAGATAGGTTCTCTTCTGCCAGCCCGCACCCAAAAAACGCACATGCACGTCTTGCTGTAAAACACCGGGCGAGGCCTCACGCCCGGTCGCCAGCTTGACTTTGCCGGTTATTTCTTCGTATGTATGAGAAGCAAGCCAGTGCGAAACCATAGGCCCTGCGCTCCGGTGAACCTCCAGAAATTCCGCCATGATGTCGCGAAGCATCTCATCTTTCGGGAACTTGACCTTGCGCTCCGCGCGCTCCAGTCCGCTGACATGGATTTTCCAGCGGAAAGCACTTCCCCCCGCAGGCGCGGAATCAGTCTCGAGTTCATAGGCAGGAAAGGTGTAGTGGCCGTACGCCGGCCGCAGCAGAAATAAAGAAAGAAAAAGAATGGCCGCGCAGATAAGACCGGAGAAGAGCTTCAGGGGGAATTTCACAGGGCAGATTGTAGACAAAGAAGCCCTTTTTGCCTATTGTCTTTTAAGTGAATTTCCAATAAAAATCCGGGCGGATTTGCCCCCGGATTATTATTAGTTTAAATACTAACAAGAACGTTTAATTTACAGCGTCCTTGAACTCGCACTCACAACAAAAGGTCTTTTTCGGGGGAGGTGTTCAGTTTTTGAAATTTTTTCCGGTCTGCCGCAGAGGTTTGAACTCTTTTTCATCATCCAGCCCGCCAGCCTCTGTCTCCAGAAAATCCGTATACCGTTCCAGAGTGGCCGCTTCCCCCATCATCCGGGAATAAAACTCGGCTTCATCCACTGGCGTTGCAGGGGCGTACATCTCCCTCACGTCCTGGTCATACTGGCGGAGCTCTTCTTCCGTTACCGCATGCAGAACCGGCGGTGAAAGAAGGGTGAGCGTCATCGCCGCAGCTAACCAGCGCATTTTAAAATCCAGGAATCACCCGCGTTTCTTATGGTTCTTTTTTTCAGGAGTGAAGACGTGATACAGGATCAGCAGGCCAAGATAAAACGGTATCTGCGCAAAGGCCATGGCAAAGATAAATTTCCCGGCCATTTCCAGGCCGTTGATCTCCATCATCATGGGCACGGCCCCGCTGATAAGCCCGATCCCAATGCCGGCCAGCGGCAAGCCTATAAAGAAGAATACGACGCGCTTCGAAAGCGTTCTCTCATATTTTCCGGTGATGGCCTGGGCTAAAAAGTTCTCTTTAGCTTCCGTCATCCGCTTATTTCAGCCTTTTCCAGTATGGCAGGACGAAAGCGCAGTAAACGAGCGGCACGGCCAGGAGCAGGAACGGCCTTACGACTTCCCTGCCGCCTGCGGGCGGAAAGATATAAAACATGGCCGCGCCCGCGATGTAGCCGCCAAGATAAAGAAAAACACCCCAGCGGCGCATCTTCCACAGGCCGATGACGGAAACAAACGCCACCGCGGTTGTGATAATCATCCAGGCCGCCCTCGCAGGCGAAACGTTCGTAATCGAGAAGATTCCGCCAAGCAGGTTCAGGCCGGTCATGACAAACAGGAAAATACAGAGAATGGCAACCGGCCTGGGCCGCTGCGTTTTTTCAAGGGGCGCGTTCATCAGGGTCTCTCCCTTATCTCTTTCAGGTCTTTGTCGGGAAGGTACAGCAGCAGAAGGCCGAGGAAAATGCCGCCGATGGAACTGAAAAGGTAATTACCGCCTAAGAAGAGGCTGTCGAAGGCGTCCAGCAGATTCCAGATACCGCGCCAGATAAGGACAATGCCGACCAGGGTCAGCAGACTGCTCGCGATATATTTGAGAAGTTTCAGCATGCCTTGATTATCGGCAGAATCCTCCCGCCCATTACCCCGCCCGC
>CAZMMY010000058.1:3873-8432 GCA_964567495.1 uncultured bacterium | reverse complement strand
GCTGCGGGTTCTCTGCGGCCAGGTTGTAAAACGCATTGATCGTTTCCATGACCGCGTCCTTCCCTTTGACCTTCCTGAGTGCCACGGTTTTTTTTGCGCGGATTTTTTTCAAATCAGATAAAAGATAGATGGCCGCCAGCTGAGCCGGCTTCGATGAAACCTGCTCTTCGGGCAGGCGGATGATGCGCTTGCCGCTCCTGGGGTTGACCGGGAATTCGCCCGCGGAGCGGAAGAATCTCTTCGCGGAGCGGTCGTAAAGCTTGATCCTGGGGGAACCGGGGAAGGCCATCCAGCGCCCGTTTTTTTTCGCCAGGTTCAGCAGGTCGTCGCTCAGCAGGCGAAAGCCGCGGCTGATCAGGCAGCTTGCCAGTGTGGATTTGCCGAAGCCCGAGTCGCCGAAAAGCGCGAGCGCAGTTTTTCCCGAGACGAGCGCCGTGGCGTGGAACGGCTCGCGGCCCTGGCGGATCATGGCGAACGAAACCGCCTGCACGAGCAGGTGCTGGAGAAACGCCTCTCGCAGTTTCGGGTTTTTCGGGAAAGTTTTGTAAAACAGCCTGCCGCCGCCGGGCGTGATCAGGAATTCCGCGAAGCGGTGGAAGCGGAGGTATTCTTTTCCGTCAGGCAGCCGTGAATACTGGAAGATTTTGCCGCCGAGCGGGACCTGCGGCCTTATTTTGCGGAAAAGGGAAGGGTTGGCCCGGATCACGACCTCGGGTTTTTTACCCGAGGCCGGGGCATTCAGCGGGAAAGGGCAGTCGAGGGTAAGTCCGTAAAGGAAATATTTCACTCAGAAGAGCCATTCCGAGGAGCGAAGCGGAACGGAGTCCGCGGTTCCGCTTCGGGGCCAGGACCGAAGTTTCCGGCTTCCGCGGGGCTGCCGGAAACGCCGGGTTTCGGCCTCAGGATGACAGGCCTTTAATTGGTGGTGCCGGTGCGGGTTTTGTTGGGGCCAGCGACGCCGGTCTCGCGGCGGGTCTGCCGGATGCCGAGGGTCAGCTTCTTGAAGTCCCCGTATTTAACCAGCTTAGGCGTGCTGTAATTTTTCTTCTTCTTTTCTTTCACGGTCAGTCCCTTTGGTGATGAATTCGTTGAGCCAGTGGTCCACGGTCACAAGAAACCAGACCGATGAGCGTAGATCATAATGGCCGCGCATATAGCGGTCAATCAGTTCTTTGACGCCGCGGCGGTCGATGAACTGTTCCATCAGTCCGGAGCGGTCGGCCAGTGGTTCGGGCACGGGCTGGCGGCAGATCCTGAGCAGCGCTTCATCCATCTCGCGGGTCCAGTCGCCCTTGCCCTTGCGGTTCATGACATTTTCGGGCAATTCGGCGGCAAGAGCTTCTTTCAAGACGCCCTTGCGCACGCCCTTTGCCCGGTATTCCCAGGGCAGGGACAGTATGAATTCATAAACCCGGCTGTCCAGCATTGGAAAGCGGATTTCAATCCCGTACAGGCCCCAGATGCGCTCTTCCAGTTCCCATTTCATCAGGGAATAGGGTGAGGAAACGCTGGCGTGCGTCACGGCCTGTGAGAAAGAAGTGAAGGGATTTTCAGAAGGGGCCAGGAAGCGCGCTTCCACTCCGGTTTCTTCCACGGTTTTGCGGTTCAGCCACTGGGGAGGCACGTTCCTCAAAATCTGCCTGCGCCATTTGGTCAGCGTGAAGGGCAGGGTATTGACCAGCGCCTCGCGCATGAACGGCTTCATGCCCGCGTCAAACTGCGCGGCAAAACCCGGCACCTTGCCGAAAAATTCGCCGAAACGGCCGCGGGAAAGCAGGTCGGAAGGAAAGCCCAGCTCGTCCAGCACGTGGTCTCCGCCTTCGCCGCTTAAGACTGCCTTCATGCCGCGGGCTTTCGCAAACTCGAAAATTTCGCGGTTCTGCGTGGTCGCGACCATGGGGCCTTCGACTTCGTGGATCAGGCGGTCGAGCCCGAGCGCGAGCGGGTCTGCGGAGTGGGAGAAGAGTTCATAAACCGGGATGCCGGCTTTTGCCGCGACGGCGCGGGCAAAAGAGCGCTCGTCGGCCGCCGCGTCGTGCGAGTAAGCGTGCAGCGCAGCGAGGCCTTTGTCCTCTTTAGCGGCCAGCAGGGTCACGGCTGATGAATCCAGGCCGCCGCTCAGAAGCGAGCCGGAAGGAGCGGCTGAGCGCGTGCGCGCCTTGACCGCTTCGCCGAAGATATGCAGGAACTCTTCAGCGTATTCACGTTCGTCTTTTTTTCGGTTCACGCGTTCCGGGTTCGCGCTCCAGTAGCGGGAAACGGAAAGCGAGCCGTTACGGATCGTAAGCTTGTGCCCAGCGGGCAGGCGCCGTATGTCTTCAAAAAAAGTCTCGTGGTGCTCTTCCTGGGTGAAATTGCAGAAGCTCAGGAAGGCCATGATCATGCGCTTGTTGGGTTTCGGTGCGGCGCCCAGAAAATCGAAAAGGGGTTTGGCTTCCGACGCGGCTGCGAAATTCGCGCCGTCCCAGCAGTAATGAAGGGGTTTTATGCCCATGCGGTCGCGCGCCGCGAACAGGACCTGGGCGGTTTCGTCCCAGATGACGAAAGCAAAATCGCCGAGCAACTTCGCCGGGCATTCCTCGCCCCATTTTTCCCAGGCTTTCAGGACGAGCGTGGAATCAGGCGCGTCGTTCAGCGAGGAGCCGAAGTGGGCGATGAGTTCGGCCCGGTTATCGAGCCTTCCGTCCCAGACCATGCGGAACGTGCCGCAGGCGGAGACAGTGATGGGCTTTTCATGTTCAGATTCGGGAGTGTTTTTAAGGAGGAAAGAAGCCAGGCCGGCTGAATTCGCGGCCCAGACCTGCGCGCGGTCAGGCCCGCGGTGGGAGATCTTCGCGGCCATACGCTCCAGAAGGGCCGGGGAAACCTGTTTATGACGCTGATAAACCGAAATGATGCCGCTCATGGACAGCCTCCTGTTTGGTGTTGATCAGGTTTTTTTGAGCCCAACATTCAAGTCTTGCAAGGCGCCACAGCCAAGAGTGGTAGCGCCAGTAATTTTTTTCGTCATCCAGTAGTTTCCGCACGGCGGAATACCGGACATAAGTATAGATGAAGGCATCGGGGGAAGAAAGGTAAAACTTGAGTCTTTCCTGCTGAAAAGCCGCGGAGTAGACCTTGCCGCCGTCGGCCTCGAGGTCCGAGTCGTCGTCGGTTTCGCGCAGGGGACCCGCTACGACGGGCTCCAGGGCTTTCTGGAAAAACATTTTTCGGCAGCCTCGGCGCGTATGCTCACGGCCGGGCACCCGGAGCACGAATTCCACGACCCTGCGGTCCAGGAAGGGATGGACGGCGTGAAGGGAATGTTTTGCGGCCGCGTGGTCGATCTGTGCCAGGCCGCACGCGAACCACGGGTCCATGAGCTGGCGGCGGCAAAGTTCGCGCGCCAGGTCGGGGTAGAAGCTTTCCTCGTCCCGGACCTCCTCCGAGGCTTCGCGGAAGCGTGTTTCCAGCATGTTTCTCAAAAAAGACTGCCGTCTTTTTTTATGCAGGCGTTTCAGGCCGCCCGGCAGGGAAGCGGCCGCGGCTTCGCCCGCGATCCAGCCCATGACGCCTCTTAAAGAATGTCCGAAGCTGTGCGCGGCCTTCTGCGCTTCCATAAAAAGAGAAGGCAGGCGGAAGGAGCGGGCCAGGTCCTGAAGGTGTCCGGCAGTCGGGTAAAAACCAAGTTCATTGCCGCCAAAACCGGTCCATGCGGCGCGGCAGCCTTTTTCTGCCAGGCGGCGGAAGAGCTCGGGCTGAGTGGTCAAAACGTCGGGTGAAGGCGATTCGCCGGACCCGTTGAAGAATTCCATATTGCTCCGGTCCGGGTTCTCGCCGCCCATGTCAAAGAAATCGGAAGCCTCGGCGTAGCGGGCCTCGAAATTTTTGATCGCGTCGCGGTCGCTTCGCAGAAAGCCGTGGAACTGCCAGGTCACCGGCGCCAGCCGCGGCAGCCAGGGCCTTTCGCGCCGGAGGTCCGCAGCCATGGAAGCGGCCTGGATCGAATCCAGCCCGCCGCTCAGACAGACGCCGAGGGGGGTGGTCGAACGCATCCTGTCCGCGCAGGCGTCGCGGAAAACGGTGAAGAACCTTTCCTCATATTCACGGGGGTCCTTCAGCTCCAGAAAGTTTTCGGGCGGGTTCCACCAGCGCCGGACCTCCGCTTTACCGAGCGAGGAGAGCGAAAGCAGGCAGCCGGGAGGTACCTGGCGCACGCCGTGAAAAAAAGTGCGGCCCGCGTCGCGGTTTTCACCCAGCACGAGATCAAGTACGGTTTCGTCTTGCGGCCGCGGGGAAATGCCGGCCAGAGCGCAGAGCGGCAGGATTTCCGAAGCGAAGCATAATTTTTCCGCGTCTTCGTAATAGTAAAGCGGCTTCACGCCGAAGGCGTCGCGCGCAAGGAAAAGGCGGCGGGAGGATTTGTCCCAGACTGCGAGCGCGAAATCGCCGTACAGCCGCTCCGGGCAATGGATGTCCCAGCGGCGGTAGGCAGCCGCCGCCAGCGCCGGATCGGTCAGAGACAGGTCGAGGCCGGGTTCGTTCAGTTCTTCGAGAAGCCGCTCGCGGGCGTCGAGGCG
>CAZMMY010000058.1:1164-3863 GCA_964567495.1 uncultured bacterium | reverse complement strand
CAGCACGATGTCGTTGAAGCCGTCGAGCACGACCGAGAGGCTGAGTGAAGGGGCGATGAGAGGCTGGACTTCGTTTTTCGATTCGGGTGTGTGGCGCGAAAGGCATGCGCCCAGCACGACACTTTCTTCGATTTCTATTTTTCTGGAATCAGGGCCGCGGTGGGAAAGGCGCCGTAGGACTTCTTCATAATCCGCGGCGTTTTCCGCGCGCGAAGAGCTGTTTTTTAAAATCAGCCCGAAAATACCGCTCATCAGGTCAGGATTTCGATCAGTCCGTTTTTCTGGAGGTCGGAGGCGAGTTTAAGGACGTCCTTCTGGCAGCGCGCGGGCTCGACGGCATACGTTTCTTCCACGGCGCGGCAGGCGCGCCCAAGCGTCTTGTTTTTTTCGAAGGCATGCCAGACTTCGGTGCCGACGGGGTCGAGGCCGTAGTAAACTCCGGTCAGAGAATTGAGCAGGACAGCTTCGCCGTCGATCTCGCGGAAGAGAACGCCGGTCCCGATTTTGACTTTTGAGTCGAGGCTGATGGACATGGGATTATTATAGAAGGTGTTTTTTTTGCGTCAACATTTCCTTCGCTCAATTACATTCTGATTGGCCCCCAGGCGGCCGCCTGTCTAAAAATTACATTCCGCCTGCGGCGGGCTTTTCGTCCCGGCTTAGCGCGGCCTTGCTCCCGGCTTCGTCGCAAGACTTGGCGGGGAGGCGCGGGGAAACGGCGCTTTTATGGCCGAGGGGGCTCCCCGCGCAGACCGCCTTTAGTCCTTGCAGAAGCCGTAGCCAGTACGCTCGCGGACCGGACTAAAGGCTCCGCGCCCAGCGGTAAATCAGATTGCGAATGAGAAAACGAAAAGGAAGAACAAAACGAAATGAAATGTTTATTGCGGACTGTTAAAGGCAGAAAGCCCCGCAGGGAAACCATTGACAAAAGGTTTCGCTCTGGCGAAGATTAACTATGCTGGCGGTCCTCGAGGGTTCTTCCCAGAAAGAATTCCCCGCGCTTCTGCACGCGCTTTCTCTTCATGGCGCGTCCCTGAAGCCGGATGACCCCGCATCGGCTGAAAATTTCCTCGAAATCGCCCGCGATCACGACCTTCAGCCCCTTCTTTATTACCACGGCCGGAAAACCGGCGCGCTCGAGACCTGGCCGCCCGAAGCCGTATTCAGCCTGAAGCGGGAAGCACGGCGCGAGCAGCTCCTGGAAGCCCAGAGACTGGAAGAGCTCCTGCGTGTGTTCGCCGGATTTAAAGAAGAGGGCATACCCTTCCTTATATTGAAGGGCACGGCCCTGGCTTACGGGCTTTATCCGGAGCCTTCACTGCGGCCCCGCTGCGACACGGACCTTTTGATTCCCGAGCAATACCGGCCCCGTCTGGCCGGGCTGATGGACAAGCTCGGGTACGTGGCCGAGCCCCTGATTTCAGGTGAGCTGGTCAACTACCAGCAGATTTTTTACAGGGCCGATGCGTTCGGCTTCGAGACCGTGCTCGACCTGCACTGGAAACTTGCCAACCCGCAGGCCGTGGCCGGCCTTTTAGCATTTAATGAGCTGGCTGCCGAGGCCGCGGAAATCCCGCAGCTGGGCGGCGCTCGCGCGCTTTCGGCGCGGCACGCCCTTCTTCATGCCTGCATCCACAGGGCCGCGCACCATCACGGTGAAGATCTTTTGATCTGGCTTTATGACATGCGCCTGCTGGGCTTCCGCATGGAAGGCGCGTGGGAAGCGTTCCTGGATTATGCCGCGGACAAAAAAGCCCTGCGGCTCGCGGCAGAAAGCCTGGCCGCTTGCGCTCATTTTTTAAAAACCGGGTATCCCGCGGGTGTTATGGAAAGAATCACGGCCGCGCTGCTGCTCGAATACGAACCCAGCGCGGTCTTTGCCGAGCGCAGGCTCACCCGCGCCGGGCTTCTGCTTTCCGACCTTAAAAACCTTCCGTTCGGCAAGCGGGCGCTGCTCCTGCGCGAAATGCTTTTTCCCTCCGCGGAATTCATGCGGCAGAGGCATCCCGGCGCGCCGGCCTGGCAGCTTCCTTTTTTGTATGCGGCCAGGATTTTCAGCGGCGCGGTCAAAATGGCGGCCGGCGTTTTCGGGAGGCGGGACGGGAAGTGAGCTTTAAAAACAAAGGCTGGTTTTTCGGCCTGCTTGCGGGCTTCGTTCTGCTTCGGCTCGGCATCCTGCTCGGCAATGTCGAGGCGGTCTCCAACTTCGAGGAGCTTTTCCGCGGCGCTATTTCTCTCGATATGATCCAGGGCCTGAAGTGGCCGGTCTTCGAATACCAGTCCGACAATTATCACGCGGGCTCGATCGCCCAGGCCGCAGCTGCCATGCCGTTTTTTAAATTCCTGGGCCCCTCGCTTCTTTCTCTGAAGCTGGCGCCGCTTTTTTTCTTTTCCCTTCCCGCGCTGGCGCTGACTTGTTTCTGGCTGCGCCGGCATTTCGGATCACGCGCGGCTTTGACCGGCGCGCTGCTTTATATTTTTGCGCCTCCGGCGTTCATTGCGAACGCACTTTACGGCATGGGCTTTCACGTGGACTCGAGTCTATTTTCCTCGGTCATGCTGGTCTGCTTTTACGAATTCTTTTTTGTTTCGCGGCGGCTGTGGCTTCTGTTCGCGGCGGGTTTTACGGCAGGCTTTGCCATCTGGCTGAATTACACCGCGGGCCTGACCTGGCTGGCGTGTCTGCCTTTGTTCAAAAC
>CAZMMY010000058.1:0-1154 GCA_964567495.1 uncultured bacterium | reverse complement strand
AAAACGGAATCCAAGAAAAAGGGGAAGCCGGCGGCGGGATTTTTATTGATGATGGCCGGCTTCGCGGGCGGACTGTCGCCCTGGATTTTTTACAACCTGAGCCATGATGCGGGCGGCGCAGCTTTTCTGCAGAGCTCTTTTTCCGCGGAAGGGGCGGGGTTTTTTCATGCGCTCCTGGCCGCGGTCAAAAAGGCCGTGGTGCTTACGGCTTACTGGACGCCTTCGTCGCTGGGCTTTCACGCCGTGGGCGGGGCGCCGGGCGTGCTGCTGAATTATGCCTGGTATCTTGCCGCCGCCTGCACGGCCTGGAAAACTGCGCTGTCCGGCGTTTTCCGGAACCGGAAATTTCTGCCGCTCGGCATGTACCCCGTGGTTTTTATTGGGTGCTATGCTCTGGCGCGCGGAATTCCGCTGCCCATGACGCTGGCTTTCAGCGACTGCCGGTATTTCCCGCCGCTCCATTTTTTCCTTATTCTTTTCTGCGCCGCTGTTTCCGGCCGGGGCAGAATTCCTCGCGCGGTCGGCGTGATGCTGGCCGCTGGCGTGGTGGGCGCGGCGGCGTTTTTTTTTGACGCGGACTGGGGTAAGGCCTCGCAGTATAAAGGCTATTCTTATTACAGGCTGGCGGAATCGCGGCCCGACCTCTGGGGCCAGCTTCCGGCTGATTGGGACGAGCTGCTGAAATGGTTCGAGCAATATCCCGAGACGGAGCGCCGGCCTTTGTTTAAAGGGTTCATGCAGGAGTATCCTTTCGAAGCGCAGGCGCTGGCGCCTGAGGAAATCTCGCGCCGCGCGGCCCGGCTCGAGAGGCCTTACCGCGGCTACTGGCTGGAAGGGCTGGGGTTTTACCTGGCGCGAAAAGGGGCCGGCCCGGAGGAGGCCGCGGCAGCCGCGCAGGCGATTCCAGAGCCGGACAGACGTTTTCTTTTTATGGGCTATAGCATGCAGAATTCTCTGGACCCTGAGCTGCGCGCCCGCATGGAAAAAATTATGCCGAAAATCCCGTATGCGCACAGGAAGTATTTTTATTTCTTTCTGGGCTCCGCCTCTTATGATGCGGCCGATGATCTGTGGTTTCCCGCGCGCACGGTCTGGGAAAAGCTGCCGGAGGAAGATCGCGCATGGTTTTTCCGCGGTATCGGCGCGTGCTTCAG
>CAZMMY010000057.1:0-8470 GCA_964567495.1 uncultured bacterium | reverse complement strand
CAAACTGGCGTCCGGTTAGGTTTATGGAGACCGCGGTCTGGATACTGGCGATCCTTTTCTCCATTGTCTTTCACGAAGTCGCACACGGACTTGCGGCTTACGCGCTGGGGGACACCACGGCTAAAAACCAGGGGCGCCTGACCCTGAACCCGCTCAAGCATATCGACCCGTTCTGGACCGTTATCCTGCCCGTGTTTCTTTATATCTCCACGCACGGCCGCTTCGTATTCGGCATGGCGAAGCCCGTGCCGGTGAATTTTTCCAGACTGAGCAGCCCCCGTGCCGGCATGATTGCCGTCGCATTGGCCGGCCCGCTCGCCAACGTACTTATGGCTTTCGTACTCTCGCGGTTATGGTTTCATTACCAGGCGGAGATGCTCCTGCTCACGGTCTATCTCAACATAGGCCTGGCGGTGTTTAACCTCATCCCCATTCCGCCACTTGACGGTTCGCGTGTCCTGACGGGGCTTCTGCCCGCCGGTCTGGCCCGCGCCTACCTCTCGATCGACCGCTGGGGCTTCATAATTGTCATGTTGCTTTCCCTCAGCGGGATTCTTTATCATATCCTTGCACCGGGCATGCAGCTCCTGGCGGGACTGCTCGGAGTGCCTGTTATCGCCGCCGAAAATTTCCAATAGAAAGAGACCAATGCCTTTTCCTCCTTTGAGGTTTAAAAACGACAAGCTCTTCCTGCTCGACCAGCGCCTGCTGCCCGGCAGGGAAACCTGGGTTGCCTGCAAAACCTCCGCGCAGGTCCATTCCGCCATCCGCACCATGATTGTGCGGGGCGCACCCGCGATCGGCGTGGCCGCCGGTTACGGCCTTTACCTCGGCGTGAAAGACGCTTCTGCTGCAGCGTTCCTGAAACAGCTCGAAAAAGAAGCGGCGTTTCTCAAGACCGCGCGCCCGACCGCTGTGAACCTTGCGGCGATCGTGGATAGGATTGTTGCAAGAGTTAAAGCCAAAGGCCGAGATTCTTCGGCCGCTGGCCTCAGAATGACACAAAATTTAAGGAGTCTAGTTTTGCAAGAAGCGGTGGGAGCGCACCGGGAAGACGACAGGCTTTGCCGCAGCATGGGAAAGCACGGAGCGAAACTTTTGAAAACCGGCGACACCGTTCTGACGCACTGCAACGCGGGAGGGCTGGCGACGTCGGGTTACGGGACGGCGCTCGGCGTTTTGTACGCGGCCAAGGAAGCGGGCAAAAAAATTTCTGTGTTTGCGGACGAGACCCGGCCGCTTCTTCAGGGCGCGCGCCTGACGGCCTGGGAACTGCACAAAAGTAAAATCCCGGTCACTCTGCTGTGCGACAACATGTCGGCTTCGATCATGGGGCAGGGGAAAGTAGACTGCGTTATCGTGGGTGCGGACAGGATCGCGGCCAACGGCGACACGGCCAACAAGATCGGCACCTACAATGTCGCGATTCTGGCCAAAGAACACGGCATTCCTTTTTATGTGGCCGCGCCGAAAACGACTTTTGATTTCAATATTCCGTCCGGAAAATTTATTCCCATCGAGAACCGCAAGGATGAAGAAGTGACGGAAGGCTTCGGCAAGCGGACCGCGCCGAAAGGCATCAAGGTCGCGAATCCGGCGTTTGACGTCACGCCCAACCGGCTAGTCACGGCTTTTATCACCGAAGAGGGCGTCTTGAAGCCGCCTTTCGCGAAGTCCTTGAAAGTCCTGAAACAGAAATGAAATCCGAATTCGCTTTGATCGAGGCGTTGAAGAAAAAGATTCCCCGCAGCCTGCAGGGCGATCTCGGGATCGGCGACGACGCGGACACTCTGGCGTTCAAAGGCCGGCTGGTCGTGACTGCGGATACAATTGTAGACGGCGTGGATTTTATCTCCCACGATTTAAAACCGGAAATGGCAGGCAGAAAAGCGCTGGCCGTGAACCTGAGCGATATCGCGGCCATGGGCGCAGAGCCTCTGGCTTTCACCATCGCGCTCGGCATTCCGAAGGGTTTCAAGGAAAGCTGGGTCCTCGGGTTCTACAAGGGCCTGGTCAATCTGGCGGCGCGCTACAAGGTTAAATGCCTGGGCGGGGACATTACGAAAGCGGACCAGTTTTTCACCTCGATCACGCTGATCGGGCGCGCTCCGGCCCGCATCGTCACGCGCTCGGGCGCGAGAAACGGCGACTGGATCGGCGTCACGGGATTCCTGGGCGGTTCGATCCTGAAGCATCATTATGCTTTCAAGCCGCGCGTCGCCGAAGGAATGTTCCTCGCTGCTTCGGGCGCGACTTCTATGATTGATGTTTCAGACGGCTTTCTGCAGGACCTGGGCCACGTGCTCAAGGCTTCGGGCGGCGGCGCGGCCCTCGAGACGTGCGCAGTGCCGGTTTCTGCGGCTGCATTGAAAATGGCGCGCAAGAATTATTCTAAAGCCTGGGAACGCGCGCTGTCGGACGGTGAAGACTTCGAGCTTTTGTTCACGGTTCCAGCCTCTAAAAAAGCACAGATCGAACGCGGATGGCAGAAAAAGTTTGCGCAGGTGCCTCTTTCCTGGCTAGGTAGAGTGACGCCGCGAAAACAGAAAATCGAGTGGGCCTGCCACGGCGAGAAGCTCGGGCAGATCGAATTTGAAAAGAAAGGGTACGCACACTTCTAATGGAATGGCTCAGCGAATCGGAAGCACAGACGCTTGAAATCGCACGCATTTTTGCCAAACGCCTGAAGCCGGGGGCGGTCCTGGCGCTTTCCGGCAACCTCGGCAGCGGCAAGACTACATTTATCAAAGGTCTGGTCACGGGCCTTGGCCTGAAAGACCCGGGCGAAGTTACCAGCCCTACTTTTGCCATTATGCATATTTATCCTTCCAAACCCGAGGTCTACCATTTCGACCTTTACCGGCTGGACACTGTCAAGGAAGTCAGGGGCATCGGTTTCGAGGAGATGGTCGCGGATCCCGAAATCGTAAAGTGCGTGGAGTGGGCAGAAAAAGCCGGCGAGCTTATGCCGGACAGCACCATCCGCCTGAACTTCAGTGTGGAAGGCGAGAAGAAGCGCAAGATCGTGCTTGAGGGCGGCCTTTGAAAAAACTTTCCGCATTTCTGCTCGCTTTTTTCTGTGCCCTTTCGTCCGCCTGCGCGGAAGAAGTCCGCTACGTGATCGACGGCGACACCTTTATTCTGAAAAATAACCAGCGCGTCCGCATGGTCGGTATCAATGCGCCCGAGATCGCCCACCGCCGTTACGGCAAGAAAAAAGGACAGCCGTTCGGTAAAGAAGCCAGGTCCTGCCTCGCGGACATGATTTTAAAAAAGGACGTCAAGCTGACCAAAGGCGGACGTGACGAATTCGACCGCTACGGCCGCCGTCTTGCGTTCGTTTACCTTCCAGACGGGACTTTTGTGAACCGTGAAATGGTGGCGAAGGGCTGCGCTGAAACCTACCGCAAGTTTCCGTTTGATGAACGCGAGGAGTTCCTTAAGATAGAAAGCGATGCCCGCGCCGCGAAGCTCGGTATGTGGAGCGGGGAAAAGGACGGCGTTATGGACGCGCTGCTTCAGTATTTCGAATGAAGGCCCCGCGCAAGTTTTCCTTCGCCGAACGGGCAAGAAGCTTCGGTCACGCATTCAACGGCCTGAAAATCCTGGTCGAAACGCAGCACAATGCCCGCATTCATCTGGTGATGACGCCGGCGGTTTTGGGGCTGGCCTGGTTTCTGAATATCGGGCGGACTAAAACGGCACTGCTTGTTCTTGTCATGGCGTTTGTCTGGGCCGCGGAAGCCTTGAACACATCTCTTGAAATCCTTATCACCATGGTCTCTCCGCAATACTCTGCCAAAGCAGGCAGGGCGAAAGACGCAGCGGCCGCGGCTGTTTTTGTCGCGGCCCTGGGAGCTTTCACTTCCGGCCTCCTTCTGCTTGGCCCTCCTCTGATCGACCTGCTCCGCGATATCCTCGGCTAGTGCGGCTTCCGTTTGCCGCGCTTTTTAACGAGCCTATACTAATTCTCCAAAAGTAACAAAAACCTCCTTTTTATAGCAATCGTCATCGCACTATTGTAAGTCCCTGCATTACATCTATCTTTCTAATAGACAGAAAAAAGTCACCTGCGGGGGGGATAATGGATAAGCAGCCGATAAAAAGGGGTAAAAAGTGGATATCCGGAATTCTCGTTTTTATATTTGCGGCGTTTGAGGCGTTGGGCCCGGCTGCCGTATTTGCGGACCCTGTTCCGGGTTTTGACTCGCAAAACATGACGGCGCAAATGCAGCGCTCAGTCCCGGCTCAGGCGTCACCTTCCGCGCCGCCCCCGCCTGCTTCAAGCCCTTCGCCTGCCCAGAATACGAGTACCGGCTTTCTCGCGGAAAACAGCGGATTGACTCAGGCTCAACCCGAAGCAGGCCCTGTGGCTTCGGGCCCGCTCATGAGAGGGGGGCAAGCGGTCCCTGCGCAAGTGCCTGTGCCGCCCCAGTCTTATATTCGACATGCGGAGGGTCAGTTTACCGCTCCCAACAAAGCCCACATTGCGGTCGATGTAAATCCCAGGCTCCTTAATAACATGCGCGGATATAACTCTGTCCTGGTGTATGTCTATGAACAGCCTATTTCACCGTTTCCTATGGTCGCCATGATGAACCCTGAGTATGACTACACGGACCCCGCGAATCCCGTTTTGACGGGAAGGTGGTCTACAGATATCGAGTTTCCGCGGGTGGGGGATTATAAGATTATTTTCAAGATATCCCCCGACGGTACAGAACATGTGACGAGCCCGATTCAGATGGACGCCCACATAGCATCGCTCACCGATGTTACCCAAAACTATATCATCAGTAACGAGGAAACCCTGCGAACGCCGAACCGGCCCCTTGTGATTGGAAACAAAGACACGCGCTACGATAACGGGACCGTACGTATTTCAGCGGACATTACCATGCAGCCTTACAGCGGCCAGAGTATGTTCCTGCCCAGGCACTTTGGAGTCGTGGCAGTAGTCCGCAGGACACGAGTGAACGCGGCGGACCCGGAAGAGGTGAAGGCGATCATCCTTACCTGTGCGAACGGATCCAACATGTTCGGCGGGTATACGAGCTGCTCCGGCTCACTGCCGGGCGGCAGCCCCGGGCAGTATACCGTGGAGCTGATGGTTTTAAACCCGCAATTTGAAATTGTGAAATCCGATTACCTGCCTGGCTTTACGGTGCCCGATTATTTTCATCCGGCCGCGTCTATTTCCAGAGTGTCCGCGGTGTCGTCTATTAACGAAGTGAAAATCTCGGCTTCGGTTGACGGTGCGGACTTTAATCCGGCCGGAGATTTTTTCACGGCCAAGACAGTGCTTTGGAAAGACACGCCGCAAGGAAGGCGTATCGTCGCGACCCAGAATCAGAACATAACGGTTCCTGTGGGAGGCCTGCTGCAGCAGTTTCCCCTCAATTTTACGTTTCCGAACCTCGAGCCGGACACCCAGTATTATTACGATATCCAGTTCGAGCAGTCGAATATACGCTACCAGCCCTATTCAGGCCGGATAAGAACTTCGCCGGCGGTCGGTGTGTCGAACGCCGCAGTTACTCCGTATGAGGATGGCGCTCGCTTTGTTTTTACAGTGACCAATCTCCAGCCTAACGCAACTGCGGTCATCAAGGTTTATGACAAACGGTACGGAACGCTTGCCGCAACGCTCAATAAAAGATTGAATTCGTCGGGGGCTCAGACGGTCAATGAGGTGTTGAACGGTTCGATCACTTCTAACAAGGACTATACTTATGAAATTGTGGTCGTCAATGATGTGGGCCGCATTTCTAATCAGGCGGCTGGTGAATTCCATACCCTGATTGCTCCGCCTCGACTGATGAACGGCCGGGAAGGCGTGTTGTCGAGCCTGCGCGCGGATGGAAACGGAGAGAACTTTAATTTGCGCGTCAACCTGAACCAGGTCAATAATTCCGCGTCACCGCTGAAGGCTGTCGTGAATCTCGGCAGGATTACAACCGCGCCCGCACCCTATTACGAAAGCCATACCGCTTACAAACAAGTCGAAGTCGTTTGCCAGCCCGGCAAGGATTACTGCGAGGGCGCTGTCACGATACCGGGCGACTCTTCCGGGGTTGTGGTTTACGGCATCGACAAGATCGAGCTTCTTCAGACGGTAGGTTCCGTCAACGGTCAGCCGCAGTACAAGCTTGTCGAGCGCTTCGCGCCTCCTTCCACTGTCGCAAGGGTCGGGGTGCGTCCGGTTGCAATTGACGCGAGCAAGGCGGTTTCTAACAACGGGCATGTGGATTTCGAAATCACGCTGGACAGGCCATCTCTTCCGGCCGGCAATGTAACGGCCACTGCTTATCTGATCCCTGCGGGAGGATATTTCGCGGACGCGGTCGCGCAAGTCAGGCTGACGTGCGCAGCGGGCACGGGCAAGTGTTCTGGTTCTTCCGCAGATGTGCCGCCCGGGAACTATTCGGTTATTTTTATGATCAACAATGGAAACAATAACCTAGCGCAGGGCGTTATCACGCAGATGACGGTAGTTCCGCCGTACCGGCTGAACCCTGCGAGCGGAAGCCTGACCTGGGCCTCTACGGGAGATGTGGTGCAAATCAGAATCCCGCTGGACAAGCCTGCGGCAAAAGCCATGACGGTCGAGGTCGTGATCGGGCGCAACGCGGACGGGGCTGAACTCTCCGTGACGGCGGTATGCGCTGCTGGTTCATCCTTTTGTACGGCCCAGACTTCCGTTTATCTTGGAAGCCGGCAGACGCCTACAATCCAGTATTACGTTAAAAAACTGACGCTCCGGAGCCCTGCGGGAAATATCGCGTATGATGTAAAAAATTACACGCTGGCGTCGAGCCCTATGAAAGTGACGGTCAGCCCGATCGTCCTGCTGGATTTCGCAAAGAGCTCGGTCACGGTGACGGACGGCAACATGCTGAACTTTACGATCACCCTGAACAAGCCTGCGCCGGCGGGAACGACCGTGACCATTGATATCGGCCGCGACGCCGACGATTATGTTTATGAAGGGGTCGTTTTGACGTGCAGCGGTACGGTTTGCACCGGCCGGAAAGCGGTCTACGGAGGATCCGGTAAAACCAGCCCAAGCATTAACTATTTCCCGAAAAACATCACGCTGAAAAGCTCGTCCGGTAAAATCTACGACCAGCAATCTTACTCCTTCGGTCAGACGGCGCTTCTGGGGAATGTAAGGGTCGTCGGCGTGGAGACGGTTAATAACTATACGAACGCGAACGGCGTGCAGTATTTCAGCGTCACGCTCAATAGCCAGGCGACGCCGGCTGTCATGGGCAATATCAAGGTGCAGGTTTATTTGACTCACACGGCCACAGGAACCGTGAAGGCCGTGGACATGGTCTGTAATGCTGCGCGTGTCTGCACAGCGACTTCCGCCCCCAGCACGTTAGGGGAGTGGACGGTCAGCTTCCGGATTTATACGGCATCAGGCCAGCTGATCGGTTCGGCCAAAGGGACGCCTTTCACGGTTAAAAAGAAAAAGTAACGCTTGCCGCAGCAGGCAAATTTTAACGGCGTATTTTTAAAATGCGCCGCCACCTCCCGAATTGCGCCCCGCGGGGAACCAATCCTTCTGCCTTGCGTACCGGGATCTTTCGGCTAGAATAGCCTTTCGATGGATACCCAGTCATTCGAGAATTTGAACCCCGAAGAGCAGGCCCGGATCTTTCGCCAGAGTTCTTTTAAGGAACGGGCGGAGCTGATTCGCCACAGCCATGACCCGCTGGCCCTGACCCGCGCGCTTTCCCACGAAGAGCTGTATTTACTTACCCGTGAGATGGACATCGAAGACCGCGCCGAGGTCATTAAATATGCCACCATGCCCCAGCTGCTTTTTATTGGTGACGTGGACTGCTGGAAGAAAGACCGGCTGGACGGGGAGAGTTTCGTGACCTGGCTCGAAACGCTTATGGAGGCCGACCAGCGGGTGCTGATGAACTGGATGCTTTCTGTAGATCACGAAACTCTGGTCACAGGTTTCCAGAAACTGATCGGCGTGCTCAAGCCCGACCGCGAATATGCCATCGACGAACTACTGGGCGACACCCCTTATTTCACGCTCGATGAAATGTACTTCATCACTGTGCGCGAAGAAAATATGGAGACCGTACGGCGCGTACTTCATGCCATTTATGAAAACAACCGCGGCCGCTACGTTTCCCTGCTCGAGAGCCTCATGGCTGAAATCAGCGACGAGATTGAGGAAGAAGCCTACGTTCAGCGCGACCGCAGGCTTTCAGAGCGCGGATTTCCCGATTACGAGTCCGCCCGAAAAATCTACAGCCCGATCACCCGCGAGGAGTTTGAAGCGTTTCCTCCCAAAAATCTCAAGGCGGACAAGGAAAGACAGTCGGCGCCGCCCAACTACCCTGTGCTTTGGTCTGAAGACAGGCTGTTTCTGGACGAAGTCCTTTTTCTTATCCCGAAAGACCGTCATGAGTTCCTCGAAGGCCTGCACGAAGAGCTGGCGTGG
>CAZMMY010000056.1:8383-8557 GCA_964567495.1 uncultured bacterium | reverse complement strand
CCTGCGACATCCTGCTCCCAAAGCAGGCGCTCTAGCCAGGCTGAGCCACGCCCCGTTTAAAGGTGAGGTGGAAATTATACCAAGAAAGCGTCTACCGAGTGACGCCTATTTGCGCCATGACTCGTGCTCCAAGGAGTACGCCCCGTAATAAGGTGGAAACTATTATAACTAAGG
>CAZMMY010000056.1:0-8283 GCA_964567495.1 uncultured bacterium | reverse complement strand
AAGACATTGCAGTGTGACGCCTATTTGCGCCATGACTCGTGCTCCGAGGAGTACGCCCCGTAATAAGGTGGAAACTATTATAACTAAGGAAGACATTGCAGTGTGACGCCTATTTGCGCCATGACTCGTGCTCCGAGGAGTACGTCCCGTCTACATGCGAGAAAAGGATTAAACCAGAAAAAAGTTACTGAAGTGACGCCGGTCGCGTTTCACAGCTTGGCCCCTGAGGGGGCCGCCTCATTTCATTTATATAAACCAATATCCTGCCGCTGCAGAAAGATCACTCGAATCCCATTTACTTTTTAAAATTTTAAATAAAATGACCGTTAGAAAATCGACCGTTCTTTATAAATGCTCAGGATCAGCCCAAGGCTGACGGCTGTGGCCACAAGCGAGGAGCCGCCGTAACTGATCAGCGGCAGAGTAATACCGGTGATCGGCATGAGACCGAAGCTCATGCCGATATTGATGAAAGTCTGCGTAAAAATAATCGAGGTCACCCCTGCAATCAGCAGCTTGGCTTTGATATCCGTCGTACCGTCCATAACCTGGAAGGCGGAGCGGAAAAGGAGGGCGTAAAACGCCAGCACCAGTAGAGCGCCGATGTAGCCCCATTCCTCGCCGATGACGCAGAAAATGAAGTCCGTATGGTGCTCCGGCACGAACTGCAGCTGGCTCTGGGTCCCTGCCAGATAGCCCTTCCCCAGCAGCCCTCCGGAACCCACCGCGATTTTAGACTGAACGGCCGTGTAGCCGGACCCGAGCGGATCAAGGTCTGGATTCAGGAAAACCAGAATTCTCTTCCGCTGATATTCCTTGAGGATAAACCAGCCGAATGGAGCTGCCGTGACGCCGAGCAGCACGGAAACAATCAAAGTGCGGTAGCGGATGCCCCAAAGGAAAAGAAGAGCGAGCCCCATCGGCAGGAACATGATGGCGGATCCAAGGTCGGGCTGCTTCATGATCAGCAGGAAAGGAAGGACCGCGATGCAAAGCGCGATCAGCACCGTGCGGGATTTTCTCTCGATTGGATTATGCGAACCGAGGAAATTAGCCAGCGCCAGCACTGTGGCGAGCTTTGCGAACTCCGAAGGCTGCAGAATAAAGGGCCCGAATTTAAGCCAGCGCTGGGCGCCGAGGCGCGCCTCGCCGAAAATAAAAACTGAAATCAGCAGCAGAATCGAGATGACATAAAAAAGATATGAAATACTCAGGAAAGTCCTGTAGCCCACGAACGGAATCACAAACAGAATGACCGCGGCCGCCAGCACCCAGAAAAGCTGCTTGTCCTCGTAAGATCCTGAATCGTGGTAGGCCGCGCTGAAAATAAACAGCGTTCCGATGACCACAAGCCCGGCCGCGGCAAACACCAGCGGCCAATGGGTTTCTTTAAGCCACCTTTGCAGCATCCTGCCTCCAGCTTTGAAGCATATTTTTGACGATGCTTGCGCCCGCGATGCCGCCCGAACCGCCGTGTTCCACAAATACCACGAACGCGATCTTCGGGTCTTCGTAGGGAAAATACCCCGTCATCCAGCCATGCGCCTGTTTGGGCGGCACCTGCGCCGTACCGGTCTTGGCCGCAATCTTTCCGAAATTCACGCGCGCCAGCTGGCCCGTGCCGTATTCAGATTCCACCACCTGAAGCATGCCCTTCTTGATGGCTTTCAGGTTTTCCGGCTTGATGGCGATTTTCTTTCCGGTTTTGTCATGCTCCGTATCGAGGATCAGGCGGGGTTCGACTTCAAGACCGTCCTTGGCAATGGTAGCGGTCAGGCGCAGCACCTGCACCGGCGAAACCAGCAGGTAGCTCTGGCCGATGGCATAGCTCAGAGTTTCACCCTGGTACCAGGGCTGATGGAAACGCTTTTGTTTCCAGGCGGTGTCCGGCACAAGGCCGGTCGACATGTTGGTCAGCTCCAGCCCGATTTTCTCCCCGAGCCCGAGCTCATGCGCGTAATGAGCGATTTCCTCGGGCGAAAGGCGCGCTCCAAGGTTGTAGAAGTAAACGTTGCAGGAACGCTCGAGCGCTTCGTAAAGGTTCATGCTGCCATGGCCTTTTTCATACCAGCAGTGATAGGGCCGTGAATCGGTCTTCAGCCGGAAGGTGCGGTTGCAGTAAAAACGCGTATCGGGTGTGATTTTCCCGGTTTCCAGCGCAGCAATCGCCGTGACCAGCTTGAATACCGACCCGGGCGGATAGGATGAACTGACGCCCCGATCCATCAGCGGAGCATCGGAATTTTTCAGGAAGTTCACCCGCTCTTTAGCGCGGGAAGGCGTGATGAAAACATTCGGGTCGAAGGCCGGATTGCTGGCCAGAACAAGAAGGCCGTCGGTTTCGAGGTCCATAACAGCCACGGCCGCGTGCTTGCCCTTCATGAATTCCATGACCTTCTTCTGCAGCTCCAGGTCAAGCGTCAGCGTGATGTCTTCGCCCGGCTCGGCCTGTTTTTCTGAAAGGACGCGGATAAGCTGGCCGCGCGCGTTGACTTCGATCTGCCTGCCGCCGCGCCAGCCCCGCAGTTTTTCGTCGTATATTTTCTCAATGCCGAAGCGGCCAACCAGTGAATTAAGGCCATAGCGGCTGCGGTCCGCCGTCCTGTACTGCTCTTCCCCGATTTTCCCGATAAAGCCGATGATGTGTGACGCCGTCTCGCCGTACGGATAGAAGCGCCGGAAGGAAACCTGGATCGACACACCCGGCAGTTCGGGCTTTCGCTCTTCGATCTGGAAAGCCAGGTCACGGGCCACGTCGCCCATAATGACCGCAGGCGCGAACGGGTATTCCCGCGGCGCACTCATGCGCTTCCTGATTTCCTTTTCCGGAAGGCTGAGAAGCTTTGCCAGGCGAGGAAAAACTTCGGGCTCGATATCTTCAGGCGTGGCGATGACATCATACGACGGCCTGTTGGTGGCAAGCAAACGCCCTCCGGAATCAAACACACGCCCCCGGGGCGCTTCTACCGGGATCAGACGAACGCGGTTCTGCTCGCTCAGGCGGCGGTACGCGCCTCCTTTGATGACCTGGGTCTGGAAAAGACCGAGGGCCAGAACCCCGAGGCCGGAATAAAGAAAAATGCGGAAAATGGCGGCGCGCATCAGCGGAAGAGCTCGTATTGTTTAAGGAACGCGCGTTCGCCGAACCAGATCCGGGCGATCTGGAAAAACACAGGCGCCGTAAGCGCCGTTGCCAGGGCGGAACAAAAACTGATCCAGATCAGATAAGGCGGCAGGCTGTTTGCGTTCAGGAACGATGTCAGAAACATATTCAGGAATGAAACAAAAAAGGCGAATAAAAACGAAAGCCCGAGCCTGGTGGGCCAGGATTCCCTTTCGATTTTCTGCACCACGAATCCCAGGATAAACGTCATGGAGAAGAGCACAAAAATTTCCACACCGAGAGGCTGGATGCTGACGGCGTCGCGCAGAAAACCCGTCAGGAAGGCCAGGCCGACCGCTTTTTTCCAGTCTGCGGAAAAGATCCCGTACAGCACCAGGTGATAGCAGAACACCGGGCGGAAAACGCCGAAGAACGGCGCAAAACAAAGATCCAGGGCCAGCAGGATCAGGACGGTCAGGATGACTTTGGCAGTGAGGAGTCGAGGCATATCACTTCTTCCAGCTTTGAAAATTGAACAAAAGGTTCGACGTCCGCCATAAGGTGAAGCCCGCTGGGGTCGCGGGTCAGCGCGGAAATTTTTCCGATACGCAGGCCTTTGGGGAAAAGTCCGCCCAGCCCGGAAGTCAAAACCGTTTCCTCGACCTTGACCCCGCTCTCGAGGTCCAGATACATCATTTTGAATTTGGTGCCGCCGGTGCCCGCGACGATGCCGCCCGCGCGGCTCTGGTCGGTCAGGCTGCTGACGCGAGCATCGAGGTCGGAAAGCAGGATAACGCGGGAAGTTTCGGGGCCCGCCTCAAAAATCCGGCCCACGAGGCCCTCGAAAGAGACCACGGCCATGTCTTTTTTAAGGCCCTGGCGCGTGCCCTTATCGAGGATAAAGCTTTTGCGCCACGGCGAAGGGTCCCAGCCGATCACACGCGCAGCAATCGTCTTGCCGGCGAGAGTGCCTCGGAAATCGACGAGTTTGCGCAGGCGTTCGTTTTCTTTTTCCAGCTCGCGGAATGCCACGAGCTGCGATTCGAGCTGGGCGATCCGTTCTTCCTGGCTGCCCTGCTCCTTAAACGTGTTGATAAAACGCTGGATACCGTTGCGGCTGTCGGAGACGAAAGCGCTGGCGTTCTGACCGGTCAGAAGAACGGGTTTTAAAACAGCCTGCGACCAGCCGCGGACAGGTTCCTTGACGGAAGGGTTCTGGAGAACGACGAGGAGGGGCAGACAAAGAAACGCTAGAAAATAATACGAACGCTTTGTCCGCATTTGAGACTACGCCCCTTGGAAAACTACGGGTTAGAAAGAAGAGAAGTGAGTCTTAGGAGCCGAATTCTTTGATGCCGTTGTTATTGACGGACAGTCTCTTGAGCAGGTGAAAATCGCTCAGGTAGCGGCCCGTGCCGAGCGCAATGGCCGTAAGAGGATCGTCCGCAATATGGACCGGCAGGCCCGTTTCTTCGCTGATGAGCTTGTCGAGGCCGCGCAGAAGGGCGCCGCCGCCGGCAAGGATCAGGCCGCGGTCGATCAGGTCCGCGGAAAGTTCCGGAGGCGTGCGTTCGAGCGCGATGCGCACGGCTTCCAGAATGGTCGACAGGGGCTCGGAAAGAGCTTCCCGGACTTCTTCGCTTGTAATCGTGACGGTTTTGGGGAGGCCGGCAAGGATATCGCGGCCCTTGACGTCGATGGTGGTTTCTTCCTGGAGCGGATAGGCCGAGCCGATTCGGATCTTGATTTCTTCCGCCGTGCGTTCACCGATCATCAGGTTGTAGGACTTTTTCAGATGCATGACGATCGATTCATCGAACTCATCGCCGCCGATGCGGATGCTCTTGGAGAAAACAATGCCGGAAAGCGAGATGACCGCGATTTCCGTGGTCCCGCCGCCGATATCGATGATCATGTTGCCGGCAGGCTCGTGGATCGGAAGGCCGACGCCGATGGCTGCTGCCATGGGTTCTTCGACCAGGTAAACGGGGTTGCGCGCGCCGGCGCGTTCAGCAGAATCTTTCACGGCGCGCTTTTCGACTTCGGTGATCCCGCTCGGGACCGCGATCACAACGCGCGGGCTGACGAGGCGGTTCTTGCGGTGGACTTTGCGGATGAAATAGCGGAGCATTGCTTCGGTAATGTCGAAGTCCGCAATCACGCCGTCTTTCATGGGGCGGATGGCGACGATGTTACCAGGCGTACGGCCGAGCATCCTCTTGGCTTCTTCCCCTACTGCGAGCACCGCATGCGTCGACTTGTCGATCGCAACAACGGAAGGTTCGCAGAGAACCACGCCTTGCCCTTTAACGTAGACAAGCGTGTTGGCCGTTCCCAAATCGATTCCGATGTCACTGGAAAAAAAGCCGAGCATGCGATCAAGTAAAATCATGAATTTATTAGTCCTTTCAAGACAAGAGGGATTTACCGGAGAAGCTTGGAAAGTATAGTGAAATGAAGGGGTACTGTCAAATAAATTCCCCGGTTTTGGCCCCTTTTTTAGCGCCGGAACGCCGCCCGGCACTAACAGCTTTTTTAAGCGCCTTTTTTAAGTCGCTCGAAGTGCCCGAAGAAGGTTGGAAACGAGGTGGAGACGCATTCCGTGTCCTCGATAACGACCTGGCCGTCCATGACCAGGTTGGCGACGGCAAGGCTCATGGCAGTCCGGTGGTCCCCAAAACTGCGGATTTTGGCCCCTTTGAGGCGGGAAACCCCCTTGATCAAGCTGCCGTCCGGCAATTCCTCGATATGAGCGCCGACAGCCTTCAAGTTTGTAACCATGGAGTGAATACGGTCCGTCTCCTTGACCCTGAGTTCTTCTGCCCCGGAAATCAGGCTCTCCCCTTCAGCCACGGCCATCGCTGTCATAAGAATCGGCAGCTCGTCGATCAGGCTGGGGATTTCCTCCTTGGAAATGCGCGTGCCCTTCAATTTGCCCCCCTCGATTTCTATAACTCCAAGCGGCTCAGGCACTTCCTGGGTGACTCGGATGGTAAATCGGGCGCCCATACGCTTGAGTACGTCGAGCACCCCGGTGCGGGTCGGGTTAAGGGACACGTTCTGGACCGTGACTTTGGAGCCCGGAGTCATGGCCCCGCCGACTAAAAAGAAGGCCGCGGCGGAAATATCGCCAGGGATGTCAGCATTGAAAGGTTTAAGCCGCTCGGTCTTGCTGACCGCCAGCCAGTCCCCGTCCTTGCGGAAGGCCGCACCCGCGGCCTCCAGAAAGCGTTCAGTATGGTCGCGCGACGGGATGGGCTCGAGAATGCGGGTCGGCGTTTCGGCATACAGCCCGGCCAAAAGGAGCGCGGATTTGACCTGCGCGCTGGCCAGCTTGTTCTCGAAGTCAATGCCCTGCAGCTTGCCGCCGTGGATCGTGAGCGGCGCGAAATTGCCGTTGTCGCGGCCTTTGATCTGGGCGCCCATCTTCTTCAAAGGCTCGGTCACGCGCTTCATAGGGCGCGAGGAAAGCGAAGGATCGCCGGTCAGCACCACATCGAAACGCTGGCCCGCCAGGATCCCCATCAGCAGCCGCATGGTAGTGCCTGAATTCCCCAGCCAGAGGTCGCCGGCCGGCTGCTTCAGGCCTTTCATGCCGACGCCCTTGATGCGGATCTTCCCTTTTCCCTCTTCGAGGGATATGTCCACGCCCATGGCGCGGAATGCCTTCATGGTATTCAGGCAGTCTTCAGCTTCGAGGAAATTAGTGTAGGAGCTTTCGCCTTCCGCAAGAGAGCCGAACATGACTGCGCGGTGTGAAATAGATTTATCGCCGGGAGGGAGAAAAGAGCCCTTGAGCGAAGCCGAGCCCTGGATAGTGATCGATTCCATGGATTGGAAAAGCGGAACGGGTCAGCCGGCCTTGCGGACGGTGTCCCCTTCGACGATCGGAGCGTCCTTGGGTTCGCGGACAATGGCCGCTGCGGAGAAGCTTTCGTAAAGTTTCTCGACCTGGAGATTGGCCACGGTCTTGCCGCCGCGCTGGACGTCAATCAAATCACCGATCTTCATTTTCTGCGCGAGGCCGAGATTGACCACCACGAAATTGAATTTCCGGTTCACCGTCAGGACTTGCGGGGCCTGCGGGACTTCAGGTGCGGGCGGCGCGGAATTCACCGTGCCGGTCTGGGTTGCCGGGCCTAATGCCGGCGCGTCGGACTGCGCCTGCTTTTCGAGATACTTCGCGGCCTGCTCTTCCATGGCCTTGCCGCGGTCCTGGATTTTCTTGATATCGCCGCTCAGCGCCGCGATCTGGGCGTTGGCTGTATCGATCTGCTTTTTAAACTGCTGTTTTTCCTCTCCGTAGGATTTGAGCTGCTCGGTAATGCGGGCGATTTCAGAGCGGTACTGCGATGCGCTCTTTTCGTAAGAGTCAGCTTTCTGGGCAAGCTGGGCCTGCGAAGCCTCAAGGTTTTCACGAACCTTTCGCTCGCCCTGGAAACTGGTGAACAGAAAAGCCGCCGCTCCGAGCGCGCCGAGAGAAAGAATGAATGCGAAAATGATGGCAACCTTGACGGCCGGAGAAGTCACAGCGTTCTGCTGCTGGATATTCTTGCCGAGTTCAGCGATACGTGCGAGCTTGGGGTCTTCTTCGGAAAGGCTCTTGTAAATGGACGACATAACGGCGGCTCCAGGAAACAGAATTTTTACTTCAGCGCTGCGGGGTAAAACAGCACAGAAACCAACCCCCGCAAGGAGGTTGGTTTCTGTGGTAAATCAGTTGATTCTAGGAAAGGTGCTTGGAGACCAGCTTCGTCATTTCGAACATATTGACGGTGCCGCGGCCGCCGAAGACAGCTTTCAGCTTATCATCAGCATTAATATTGCGCTTGTTGGCGGAATCCTGAAGCTTGTTCTTCCGGATGTAGTCCCAGAGCTTCTTTACGACTTCGCTGCGGGGCATGGGGCCTTTGCCGACCACGGCGCCGAGTTCAGTGCTGACGTTCATCGGTTTCATGAATGCAGAATTTGCTTTTGCCATTACGGTTGTCTCCTTTTAGTTACTTTCGGGTGACTTTTTGTGACCGCCCTTTAATACGTCCATACTGTATGACTTCTTGAGTTTTTTCAAGAGGGATTTTTCCTTATTTTACGGGCTGATTAAGCCCTCACTTCGTCAATAAGGACTTGATTTCCTTCATGAAATGGCTGACATCCTGAAATTCACGGTACACACTCGC
>CAZMMY010000055.1:0-8595 GCA_964567495.1 uncultured bacterium | reverse complement strand
TCCTGCCTGCCGCAGGCCCTCTGTGCGGCGCGCTGGAAGCGCGCGGATGCAAAGTCCATCTCATGCCGGCTATGCTGAAGCTGACCACGAGGAAGGGCCCTTTCTACCTCGCGGTTTATGCGCTGAATTATCTTTTCGCGGTCTGGAAAATCCGCGGCTTGATCAAGAAGCACGATATTTCGCTTGTGCACACCAACAACCTGCACAACCATTATGGGTTCGCCGCCGCGAAACTCGCGGGCCGGCCGCATGTCTGGCATATCCGCGAAATCGTTTTTCAGTCCGGCTGGTTCATGAGGCTGGAGATCTTCCTGGCTGTGCATTTTGGCGGCGAGCTGATCGTGACCAGTAATTCCGTCGGCGCCATGTTCCGGGGCAAAGATGGGAGGATGCCCAAAAATCTCAGCCAGATACCGAACGGCGTGGACCTCGAAGAGTTCCATCCCCGCAATTCGGGCGACCTGATTTTCCGCGACCTGGGCCTCGACCCCCGCACGCCCGTTGCAGGTATGGCCTGCAGGCTCGACCCCTGGAAAGGGGTAGACGTTTTCCTTCGCGCCGCGGCCATCTGCAGAAAAAGTTTTCCGTCCGCGCGCTTTATTGTGGCGGGCGGCGCGATCGCGGGCCGCGAAGCCTATGCCGGGGAAGTCAAAAAACTGGCTGCGGACCTTGGGATCGAGGACGCGGTCATTTTCACCGACTGGAAATACGGCCCGGAGCGTATGCCCGAGCTGCACGCGGCTTTCACGGTGCTGGTACTGGCCTCAAGCGAACCTGAGCCTTTTGGCCTTGTGATTATCGAAGCCATGGCCACGGGCAGGCCGGTAGTAGCCACGAACCACGGCGGGCCGGGAGAGATATGTATTTCGGGTGAAACGGGCTATCTGGTCGCTCCGCACGACGCGTACGGTATGGCCGAGGCCATGCTCAGGATTTTTAAAGATCCCGCCAGGGCCCAGGCCATGGGGAAAGCGGGCCGCCGGCGCGCCGAACTTTATTACGGCCGCGAAACACAGGTGAGGAAAATCGAGAATCTCTACGAAATAGTAATAAACAAATGCTGAAACTTACAGTCGTCATCGTCAATTATCACGCGGGGGAATACCTGCGCCGCTGCCTTGCTTCCGTGGAGCGCTTCTGCGCGGCTATTGAAAAGGAAGTCGTGGTCGTGGACAACGGGTCCAGAAAGAGCGAGAAGGAAGAAGCCCTCAAAGAGTTTCCGGACGTGATCTGGATCAGCCCCGGAAAAAACCTCGGTTTTTCCGGAGCCGTCAATCTGGGCATCGGGCGCACCAAAGCGCCATTCGTGCTGTGGCTGAATCCGGACGCCGAGCTGCTGGATTCTGGTCTTGAAAAAGTCCTGGACGATTTTGAAGCCAACCCGGAATGGGGCATCGCCGGCCTGCGCATTGTGGACCCGGACGGGAGTCTCCAGCTTTCCGCGCGCTCGTTTCCTTCATTCAAAACGGCATTTTTCAACCGTTATTCCTTGCTCACCCGGCTTTTCCCGAATAACAAATTCAGCCGGGAATACCTGAAAAGCGACTGGGCTCATGACAGCGTTAAAGAGGTCGACTGGGTTTCGGGCGCGGCCTGCCTGCACCGGCGCAGGGTCTGGAACAAGGTCAACGGCCTGGACGACGGCTTTTTCATGTACTGCGAGGACGTGGATTTCTGCCTCCGCGGCAAATACCAGGGCTGGAAGACGGTTTTCCATCCCGGCGCCTCGGTCATGCACCACATCGGAGTGAGCAGCAGTAAATTGCAGAACAGGACGATCATAGAAAGACACCGCAGCATCTGGCGGTATTACCTGAAGCACTTGTCAAAAAATTACGTGAAGGACTTTTTGATCGCGTGCGGCGTGACCGCGCGCTGTGTTTTCTGCCTTTTCAGCAACCTGTTCCGCAAACAGGAGAAAGCGGCGGCATGAATCTTGTGAAAGAAAAAAACGGGCGCAGGCCTTACATCGCGGCGGCTCTTCTTTACGCCGCGGTTTATTTTATCTTCTATCCCGCCTTCTTCGCGTTTCGCGATGAGGGGAGCTACCTTGGCGCCGCCTGGCTGTTCCGCGACGGGGCGGTTTCTTCGGTGCTGCCGGCCATTCCCGGTATGACCCTTGTTCATGCCGCGGGCAGGTGGGTCATGGATTATCCGCCCGGGCAGCCGCTGCTTCTTTGGCTTTTTACCTGGTTCGGCTGGAAGGCCGCTTTTCTAACGGGTTTCACCCTGCATCTGGCGGGTGCGTATCTGTTCAAAAAAATCATGGACCTTTTCGGGCTGAGAAGCTTTCTGGGCTTTTTCCTTTATCTTTTCTTCCCGCCGTTTATTTTTTTCAGCCGCACGCTAATGAGCGACGTGCCGTCCATGGTGGTTGTGCTGGCCGCATGTTATTTGTACTGGAAGCCGGGGAGATGGAATTACGCGCTGGCCGGGCTGGTGTTCGGCCTGGCCATGCTTTTCCGGCCTACCAATCTTCTGGTGGGAGCCGCTTTCGCCGCAGTCCTGCTCCTTAAAAACGGCCGGGCGTTTCCGGCTTTTTTGGGCGCGTTCGCGCTCGGCGCGTCCATGACCGCTGTATGGAACTGGGCGCTTTACGGAAACCCTTTCCTGTTCGGCCGGTCGGGCGAGTTTACGGGAGTGGTCAACTTCGCGACGGCCTATGCTCCCGGCAACGCTCTTCATTATCTGGCCGGGCTGATGCTTTGCTACCCGCTGATGCTGCCGGCGCCGTTTCTCCGAAGCGGGGTGCGCCGCGGCGAGACCGTGCTGGCCATTGTGCTTTTAGGCGGGTGCTATCTTTTTTATTATTTTCATGACATTTTCCCGGAGCGATTCGCGACGTGGGCTTTCGGCACGCGCTTCCTTTTCCCGGTCATGCCGTTTTTCATCCTGGCGTACGCGGGATTCCTGGAGCGCGGGCTGGCGAAGCTGCCCGGTTTCCTGCGGGTGCTTGTCTGTTTCATAATGATCGCAGGCCTTGCGGCGGCTGCGGGGCTGGTCAGCCTTCTCCACCAGCGGGTGCTCGAAAAACAGCGCGAACTCAGCGAAATGGTTTATGAGAAAACCTATCCCGGCTCCATGCTTCTTTACGACGCCGCGGCTTCCGAGCTTCTCCAGCCGTTCTGGGGCAATCGCGTCTACCGTGAATACGCGGGTTCGGAGGAAATCCGCCGGATGGCGGAAGAATATCCGGACCGCGATATTTTTGTGGTCAGCCGGCAGATTACCTACGGAGGCAGGCGGTCCGAATCTCCGATCGACTTTATTTACCTTGCGGGCGAAGGGATTACTCTCGAACAGACGGCCGCGCTCGGCGGTGCGCGTGTTTTCAGGCTCCGGTATGCAAAAATTTATAAATAGCGCCGCGATCAAAAGGCTTTTTGACATCGCCCTCGCTCTTTTCGGACTGGTGGTTTTTTCCCCTGTCGGGCTTATCGCCGCAATCGCAATCAAGAAAGAAGACGGGGGCCCGGTTTTCTACCGCCAGCAGAGATGGGGGCGGGGCGGGGTGAAATTCGAGGCGCTTAAATTCCGCAGCATGGTGCCCGATGCGGATCGCGCCGCCGGTTTCAGGCCTGCGGGCGAACATGACTCCCGGATCACCCGCACGGGCAAGGCCCTGCGCGCCACGGCCATGGACGAACTGCCCCAGCTCCTCAATATCCTGAGGGGAGACATGAGCTTTGTAGGGCCCAGGGCCCTTTCTATAGAAGAAATAGACCCCGCTTTCCCCGGTTTTGCCGAGCGCCACCGCCTGCAGCCGGGTCTTACCGGCACCGCCCAGGTCCATGCCTCCCGTGACGCTACCCTGCAGGAAAAATTCCAATATGACCTGGAATATGTTAAAAAGAGGACCCTGTGGTCCGATATATCACTGATTTTCCTTTCATTCTGGGTGACTCTTCGCGGCAAATGGGAAAGCCGCGGCAAGAAATTTTAGTATTTCGGGGGCTATGGAACAAAAAGATGTCCTGATTATTGGGGGCGGGCATGCCGGTCTGTATCTCGCGGGGGAACTGGCCTCGCGAGGATTTTCCACCGTTCTTTTCGAGAAGAAAAAAATCATCGGCGAAAAAATCGTCTGCACCGGCATTGTCGGCATCGAGACCTTCAGTGAATTCGAGATGCCGGCCGACTGCGAAGTCGGCACGCTTCAGAACCTCCGTTTTTATTCTCCGACCGGTTTTCATTTCGACTACGATCCTGCCAGGCCGCTTGCGCGCGTCCTCGACCGTCCGAAATACAGCCGCCACCTCGCCGCGCGCGCTCAGTCACGCGGCGCGGAAATAAAATCCGGCAGCTCGGCCGAATCGCTTGAAGTCCTTCCCGACAAAGTCCGCCTTCGCATCCGTTCCGCGGAAGGGGAAACTATTTATGAGTCGCGTGTCGTGATCATCGCGACGGGCGTCAACCACCGGCTTTTTCGCGACGTGGGCCTCCAGCCGCCGCAGAGTTATCTCGGCGGCGCGCAGATCCACGTGCCGCACAGGGGCGAGCTGCGCACGGAAATTTTCCTGGGCCGCGACATTGCGCCCGGCGCCTTTGCCTGGTCCGTGCCGCTGGCCGAGGGCGTGGCCCGCATCGGCCTACTTTCCCGCAAAGCGCCCGCGGCGTATCTCAGAAAGCTCCTGGCCCGCCTGGATTACGCGAAGGAGTATGCGGAGCGCGAGAACATGTTTGAACTCCGGCCTATCATGGACAGACCCGTGCCGCGCAGCTACGCCGACCGTGTGCTGGTGGTGGGAGAGGCGGCGGGGCAGATCAAGAGCACGACCGGCGGGGGAATTTTTTACGGCCTGCTTGGCGCGCGCTGCGCCGTCAGGACGCTGGAAGGAGCATTCGCGAAAAACGATTTTTCAGCGGCCTACCTTAAAAATTATGAAGCCTCCTGGCGGGACCTGATCGGTGAAGAGCTGCGTTTCTGTTATTACTGCCGCAGAATTTTTGCGAAATTCACCGACAGCCATATGGAAGAACTTTTTCGCGGCAAGGTCCGTGAAGACCTGATCGGGATGGCCTACCGCAAGGCTTCTTTCGAGTATCACCGCGACCTGCTTTTCTCCATGCTTAAAATGCCGCGCGTCCTTCTGCACGGTCTGAAGCATCCCGTTATTTCCGCCGAGCTTTTCGGCGCGCTGGTCATGGGCAAGATCGCATGAACGAAGAAGAGTTCAGCGGCAGGGTCGCGCATCTGAAGAACCTGCCCGCGCACGTGGCCGTTATCATGGACGGCAACGGCCGCTGGGCTCAGAAGTACGGACACCCCCGCACCAAGGGCCATGAGGCCGGGTTTTTCCGCGCCCTCGAAATTACGGAAGCCGCCCAGCGCAGCGGCATCCGCCACCTCACGCTCTACGCGTTTTCCAAGGAAAACTGGCAGCGTTCAAAGGACGAAGTCGGCTTCCTAATGGGGCTTCTCCGCGGTTATTTCGAGGGGGCGGGCTTTCCGTTCAGCCCGGATATCTGGCAGAAAGCCGGGCATGAATTGCGAAAGCAGCCGGGCGGCCTGAAGATCAACCTCGACGATTTCCTGAGAATGAGCCATGCCGAACGCATGGCCGTGGCCAGTGAAATCATGGACTCGGTCAGGCTGCGGGTGATCGGAAACCTGGAAGACCTGCCCCGGGACCTTCAGCAGAAAATCCACTCGGCGGTTGAAAAAAGCCGCAGCCGCAAAGGCCTGGAAGTGACCCTCGCGATCAGTTACTCCAGCCGCCTCGAAATCCTGGGCGCGTGCAGGCGTCTGGCCGCGGAAGCGGCCGCGGGCAAGCTTTTGCCTGAGCAGATTGACGAGGACGCGGTTTCTTCCCGGCTTCACACCGCGGGTGTGCCCGACCCCGACCTTTTGATCCGCACCAGCGGGGAGTACCGCGTCAGCAATTTCCTGCTCTGGCAGCTTTCGTACTCCGAAATCTATGTGACCCAGAAGTTCTGGCCTGAATTTTCAGCGGACGAATTTTTGAAGGCCCTTGAGGAATATCAGAAGCGCGACCGCCGTTTCGGTAAACTCGAAGGCGCGGGGCGAGCGAAAGCTTAAAATGAAAATCCCCACCCTTTTTTTTCCTCCCGCCGCATTCGGAGGAAGGCTGGGCGTGGGGCTTGTGCTTTCAGCATTTCTTTTTTCACTGGCTGTTCCGCTTTATGCTGAGCAGGAAGTCACCTGCGTCATTCACGTCCACTCAACCCGCAGCTCCGGCGGGAAATCCATGAACGACATCTCGCTCCTCGCAAAAAAACAGGGAGTGGACGCCGTCATCATGACCGACCTTCTGGCCGAAGATTATTCCTACGGCATCGGGCCCTTCAAAAAATGGGTCAAACAGACCATGAACCGCCGTTCCATCCAGGAATTCGGCTACGAAAACTGGATGAGGGAAATCGATGAGGCCAACAGGGCCGTGCCCGAAGTCCTGGTGATCGACGGCGCGGCGGTGACGCCCTTTTACTACTGGACCGGCAGTTTGTGGCAGGGGCAGCTGGTCCTTAATAACCGTTCAAAGGACGTGCTCGCGCTCGGCCTGGGCAGCGCGGAGGCGTACCGGAATATGCCGGTGCTGGGCACGGGCAAATCGCGTTTTGATTCCTATATGCCCGCGCCCGCGGCCGCCGAACCCTACCAGGACGCTATCGATTACGTGAACCGGGCGAAGGGGCTGATTTACTGGTCGCACCCGCTGGCCGAAGAGCACCGAGGTTTTTCTTTTTTCGGGTTCCGCGTCCTGCTTGAAAGCGGCCCGCTCGACTCGGAAATAAACGAAACCCGCGGCTATACCGGCATGGGCGTTTATCCGGTTGAGCTGAGTAATTTCAATACGCCGGAAGTTCCGACGTATATTACGGCCGGTCAGAAATGGGACAAGCTGCTTCTGCAGCATGTGAGCGGCAGGCGTAAAGAGCCCGTCTGGATGATCGGCGAGGTCGATTACAACGGCATTGCGGGGCAGAACTTCAACCTTGCCGCGATTTTAAACGTGCTCTGGGTCGAGAAGAAGACGCGCGAAGAGGTCTTGGGGGCGCTGGCCGCCGGAAAGAATTATGTGGTCATTCCGGACCGCGAAAGCGGCAGGCGGATCGTCATGAAAGATTTTTCGGTTTCCGACCTGGCCAAGGGGACGATGGCACGCATGGGCGGCACCGCCGAAACCGGCCCGGCTCCGCTGGTACGTGTCCATCTGGAGTTTTCCGACGGCGCCCGGGACACGCTCCATGTCATGCTTATTCGGAACACAAAAGTCGTGCAGCTCTGGGACCGGCCCCTGCCTGCAATCTTCGAATATCAGGATGATTCCTCCCAGGACCCCTGGGCGCACTACCGCGTTCTGGCCTGGTCGGACGGGCACGAGAGGCTGCTTTCCAATCCCGTTTTCGTACGCCGCGACATTCCCTCCGCCGCCTGAAATTTTCCATTTTCCGCTGTTGACACCCCGCGGGGCCGTTAGTATGATACGGCAAATGGAACAGCTCACAGTTCTAAAACATTCCTTTTTTTCTGATTCAAATCCCTTTGCGGACTCGCGCGCGAACGCGCCTTTTTCCGTAAAGGGATTTTTTGTTTAAGGAGAGCAGAGATGTCTGAATTTATCGGCCGCGACCGTAAAGCCCGCCGTTCTTACGGCTTTGACGAAATTGCCCTGGTTCCCGGGGACATCACCATCAATCCCGATGAAGTGGATATCTCACTGAAGATCGGCGACAAGAAATTCGCCATTCCTTTCCTGGCCTCCGCTATGGACGGCGTCGTCGACCCGAAGTTCGCGGTCGCCATGGGCAAGCTGGGCGGCCTCGCGGTTCTCAACCTTGAAGGCATTTATACCCGCTACGAAGACTGCGACTCCATCCTTGAAGATATCGCCAAAGCCACGCCTGAGAAGGCGACCGAGCTCGTGCAGAAGCTTTACGTCGAACCGATCAAGGAAAAACTGATAGCGAAGCGCATCAACGAAATCAAAAAGGCCAAGGTGCCTTGCGCCGTTTCCTCGATTCCTCAGAAGGCCGAACGCTACGGCAAGATCGCGGCGGACGCGGGCGTCGATATTTTCGTCGTGCAGTCCACGGTTACGACCGTGAAGCACATTTCTTCTTCCTATAAAGTCGTGGATTTCGCCAAGCTCATCAAGAGCATGAAGAAAGTCCCGGTCATCCTCGGCAATTGTGTGACCTACAAGGTCGCGCTTGAGCTGGCTGAAACCGGCGCGGCGGGCCTCCTGGTCGGCGTCGGCCCCGGTTCCGCCTGCACCTCGCGCGGCGTGCTTGGCCTCGGTGTTCCGCAGGTCACGGCCATCGCGGATTGCGCGGCGGCCCGCGAAGTTCATTACAAAAAGACTAAAAAATACGTGAACATTATCGGCGACGGCGGCATGTCCACCGGCGGCGATATCTGCAAAGCGTTTGCCTGCGGCGCGGACGCCGTCATGGTGGGTTCTGCTTTCGCTCGCACGACCGAAGCTCCCGGCCGCGGTTACCACTGGGGCATGGCCACTCCTCACGCGAACCTTCCTCGCGGGACCCGGATCCGCGTCGGCACTTCCGGCACGCTCGAAGAAATCCTTTACGGCCCGGCGAAACTGGACGACGGCACGCAGAACCTCGTCG
>CAZMMY010000054.1:6864-8645 GCA_964567495.1 uncultured bacterium | reverse complement strand
TTTACGGGCCGGAGGACCACCGTCAGTTTGTCGCGGCGCGAGAAGTCCGCTCTTTCGGATGGGCCGGCACCAGCGTCCGGAAGCCCAGGTGCATGATCGGCGGCAGGATGGTCGTGCCGCGCGCTGTTTCCGGGCCTCCTTTTCACCGCTACAACCTGGTCGAAAAGCAGCTTTATTTCTCGGCGTTCCATATTTCGCCGCGCAGCACGCCGTTTTACGTGGAAGCGATCGAACGTTACCGGCCGCGGGTTTTTACCGGCTACGCCTACGCCCATTACCTGCTGGCCAAAATGATGCTGGAGCAAAAAATGACGCTGAGCTATCAGCCTGACGCCGTCATCCTGGGCAGCGAGAAACTGACGCCCGAAATGAAAGCAGTCATCGGGCAGGCTTTCAGGGCCCGGGCTTACGAGGAATATGGCGCGGTTGAAAACTGTGTCCTGGCCACGGAATGTGAAAAAGGAAACCTGCACGCCAGCCCGGATTTCGGCGTGCTCGAAATCGTGGGAGAGGACGGCCGGCCCGTACCGCCGGGCAGTGAGGGAAAAATCGTCTGTACCGGCCTGATCAACCGCACGCAGCCGCTGGTCCGTTATGAAATTGGAGACCACGGCATCTGGTCGGAAAATTCATGCGCCTGCGGCAGGGACAGCTTCCCGGTTCTGAAGCAGATATCCGGGCGCACCGAAGACGTCGTGGTCGGGGCGGACGGCCGCGAAATGGTGCGCTTTCACGGGATTTTCATCGACCTGCCTAATGTCCTTGAAGGTCAGGTGATTCAGGAAGAACTCGGCTTGATCAGGGTGAAAATCGTGGCGCGCGAAAGCTTCGGCAAAAAAGAAGAAGACGCTATCACGCAGAGGTTCGCGCAGAGACTGGGCCGCGTGCGGGTGGTCATAGAAAAAGTACCTTCCATCGAGCGCAGTGACCGGGGAAAATTCCAGGCGGTCATCAGCCGGGTCGTGAAAAAATGAGCGGACTTCCTTTCGTTTCTGTCATCATGCCGGTGCGCAACGAAGGGCCTTTCATGGAGAAGAGCCTGGGCGCGGTGCTGGCGCAGGATTATCCGGCCGGAAGCACCGAGGTCATCGTCGCGGACGGCATGTCGACGGACGGCACACGCGAAATCGTCGAAACTTTCCGGAAAGAGCACCCGAATCTTTTCCTGGTCGACAACCCCCGCCGTGTGGTCCCTTCAGCGATGAACGCGGCGCTCAAAATCGCGAAGGGCGAGATTGTCGTGCGCGTGGACGGCCATACCGTGATCGCGCCCGATTACGTCCGCAAATGCGTCGAGACGCTGAAGCGCACGGGAGCGGATAATGCCGGCGGAAAGATGTCCGCTGAGGGACAAAACTTTTTTGGCCAGGCCGTGGCCCTCGCCACCAGCACGCCTTTCGGCGTGGGAGGGGCGCGATTTCATTATTCGGAACGCGAGGAATGGGCCGATACAGTATATCTGGGTGCCTGGCCCCGGGAAGTGTTCGGCAGGATAGGCGTGTTCGACGAGGAAATGGTCCGCAACCAGGACGACGAGTTCAATTACCGCTTGAAGAAAAGCGGCGGCCGGATTCTTTTGAGTCCGGACATACGTTCCGTTTACACCGTGAGGGGCAGCCTGAAAGGTTTATGGAAGCAAT
Source organism: uncultured bacterium (assembly GCA_964567495.1). Taxonomy (GTDB): domain Bacteria; phylum Omnitrophota; class Omnitrophia; order Omnitrophales; family Aquincolibacteriaceae; genus CAYLPP01. The sequence goes on along the minus strand of CAZMMY010000054.1, from coordinate 7,005 downwards.
ACTTCGATTACGGTTTCTGGAAGGTCAGGGTCCTGCAGAAGCATCCCGGCCAGATGGCTCCGCGCCATTTCGCGCCGCCCGCTTTCGCGGCGGCCTGCCTTTTTCTTCCGTTTGCCGCTCCTCTCCGGCCATTCTGGGGCC
>CAZMMY010000054.1:0-6854 GCA_964567495.1 uncultured bacterium | reverse complement strand
GCCGCGTACGCGCTTTTCCTGGCCGCGGGTTCGCTGGCCGGAATCCGAAAAAGCCTGGGGCACGCGGCGCTGCTTCCGCTGGTTTTCGCCGTTCTGCATTTGAGCTACGGGCTTGGGTTTTTATACGGCCTGATTATTTTTGCACCGAGGTGGTTTGATAAAAAGCCATGAAACTTTCTATCATCATCCCTACATATAACGAAGCCGCCACGATCGAAGACCTGATCAAGTACGTCCAGTCGGTCAAATATCCGGTGCCGCATGAAATCATTATCGTGGATGACGCCTCCATCGATCGTACGTACGAAAAAGAAGTCCTCATCCGAATCAAGAACCGCCAGGAGATGAACAACATCCGGCTTTTCAGAAACCGCATCAACCGGGGCAAGGGGTTTTCGATCCGCAAAGGCATCCGCCGCGCGAGCGGCGATATTATCATCGTCCAGGACGCGGACCATGAATACGACCCTCACGAAATTCCGAAACTGCTGGAACCGGTTCTTCAGGGCGAACAGCAGGTGGTATATGGCAGCCGTTTCCTGGGCCGCCCGCGTCCGGAGGGCATGGCTTTCCCGAACTGGATCGCGAATAAATTTTTGACCGGCCTGACGAACGTCCTGTTCGGCCTGAGACTGACCGACATGGAAACCTGCTATAAAGCCTTCCGGGCTGAAATCATCAAGGGCCTGGACCTGCAGGCAAACCGGTTTACTTTCGAGCCCGAAGTCACCGCCCTGGTCGCCAGAAAGAAAATCCATATTCTCGAACTGCCCATTACCTATCGCGGCCGCACGGCGAAGGAAGGAAAAAAGATCAAGGCCAAGGATTTCTTTTTCGCGGTCCTGATGCTTTTTAAATGTCGTCTCTGACCGCGACCCGGAAATATTTTCTCGCGCTTACGGCTGCGTTTTTCCTGCTTCACGCCGGAGGCCAGGCCGCGGCGGGCAGGCTCATGGATTTCCCCGTGGACACAGCTTCCTTCTATTCTCCCGCTGCGGAAAATCTTGTCGCTGGAAAAACGTACGGGCCGAAAGAGGTTTTTTCCGACCGCTATCCGCCCTTGTTCCCGCTTTTTTTGGCCGCGGTTTACGGCCTGACGGGCCGCTCCGGTGAGAGTAACACCGTTTACCCTTTTCTTGCGGCGCTGGTGCAGGCTTTCAACTGCGGGCTGATTTTTTTGATCGCCCGGCGGTTTCTTCCAAATAAATCTTCATTGCTGGCCGCAGCTATCTGCGCGGCCTGTCCTTTTTTCGCCGTCCTCAGCGTGACGCGTTACGCCTGGACGCCCATGCCTCTTTTCATGCTGTTTTTTTTGACGGCTGTTTATTTCGCCCTGAAGGCGGGGGAAGAAAAGACGGCGCTGCACGGGCTTTTTTCGGGCACCGCTCTGGGGCTTTCCTGCCTGGTCTGGCCGGCACCCCTGTATTTATGGACCGTTTTCGCGGTTTACCTGCTCCTGAAGCGAGCGCCCCTTCGGGCAGCTGCGGCCTTTATCCCGGCGTTCTTTGTGCCGATTCTTATCTGGAGCTCTGTCGTGTTTGGGCAGACCGGCCATTTCCGCGTTTCCGGCGGGCAGCTGCCTTCCATGCGGGACGGCATGACCCACGCCGGGCCTTCCTTCTCGCGCTTCGAATTCGTCCGGGAAGCCCGGATCGCGAAGGAAGCCGGAGGTCTCGAAAATAAGGCGCAAATTGCTTCGTTCACGCTAGAGAGGGCCAGAAAAAATTTCTCTGACACGTTCGCTTTTTTCATTTTTAAATTTTTCCGGCCGCTTTACGCGACAGACTCCGAAAGATATGAAAAATATATCCTGGCGGCGCAGGTCCCTTTTCTGGCTCTGGCCCTGGCAGGTTTCTGCAGGCTGCGGGAAAAAAAGAGAGAGACTCTTTTTTTAGCGGGGATTTTTTTATATTTCTGGCTGACGGCCTTCGCCGTGCTGCCGATTTTGAGGTATATGACGCCCGCCATGTCGCTTTTTTGCGTTTTCGCGGCGGCTGCGTTCAGAAAGGCATGAATTGAAAGCAGTCCCATTTTACAGGCCCGCGATAGACTCGGCGGACGTCCGCGCCGTGGTGCGCGCGTTGAAGTCAGGCTGGATCACGACCGGACCGAAGACGCGCGAATTCGAGCAGGTGTTTGCGGAATATACCGCGGCGCCCGCGGCGCTGGCGCTGAGCTCCTGCACTGCCGGCCTCCACTTGGCGATTCTGAGCCTGGGCGTCGGGCCGGGGGATTACGTGCTGACCACGCCCATGACCTTCTGCTCGGGCGTGCACGTGATCGAGCACGCCGGCGCGGTGCCCCTGCTTGCGGATATCGACCCGTTTACGCTGAACATCGATCCGGGAAAGATCGAGGAAGTCATCCTTGAAAATAAAAAAAGACGCCGGAAGATCAAGGCCATGATCGTAACGCATTTCGCGGGCCACCCGTGCGATATGGACAGGATCGGCGCGCTTTCCAGAAAATACCGCATCCCCGTGGTGGAGGACGCGGCGCACGCCGTCCCGGCGAAGTTTCGCGGGCGCATGGTAGGCGGGCTGGGAAACCTGACCGCTTTCAGTTTTTACGCGACCAAAAACCTGGCGACTGGCGAGGGCGGAATGCTGACCGGACCCCCGTCTTTATTGAAGAAGGCCAGGCGGCTCAGCCTGCACGGCATGAGTCGCGACGCCTGGAAGCGTTACGCAGCAGGCGGGAGCTGGCATTACGACGTGGTTGAGGCAGGCTTCAAATATAATATGACGGACATCCAGGCAGCGCTCGGTCTGAGCCAGCTTGCGAAGCTTAAAAAAATGCAGGAGCGGAGGCGGCTGATCGTCAAGGCTTACGACGAGGCGTTTATAAAAATCCCCGAGCTTTTTCTCCCTGTGGAAAAAAAGAGTGTGGAGCATGCCTGGCATCTTTACGTGCTCAGGCTGAACCCGGGCCTCCTGAAAATTTCCAGGAACGAATTCATAAAAGAGCTGAACGCGAAGGGTATTGGTACCAGCGTCCATTTCATCCCCATGCACAGGCACCGCTACTATAAAAAGAAATACGGCTGGAAGCCCGCGGACTTTCCGAATGCGGAGCGTGAATACCAGCGCAGCATATCCCTGCCTCTTTACCCGGGCATGACGGACTCCGACGTCCGGCGAGTGATCGATGCGGTGCGCTGCGCCGCCGTGTGCTTCAGAAAGAAGGCCGGGGCATGAAAAGGCTTTTCGACGTGCTGCTGGTCCTGCTTTTCCTGCCTTTCATCCTCCTTCTCACGGCGTTTGCGGCCCTGCTGGTCAGGTTCGATTCGCCCGGCCCCGTGTTTTTCAAGCAGAGAAGGGCCGGGAAAAACGGAAAGATTTTCGAGATCTATAAGTTCAGGACCATGGTCGATAACGCCGAGTCGCTCGGCCCCAAGGTCACGGCGCACAACGACCCTCGCGTGACGCAGGTAGGTATTCTTCTGCGTTCCCTGAAACTCGACGAGATCCCGCAGTTCCTGAACGTGCTGAAAGGCGACATGAGCCTGGTCGGTCCCCGGCCTGAGCTTCCTTCCATAGTGGAAAAATTTCCTAAGGAGTTCGGCGAAATCCTGAAAGTCATGCCCGGCATTATCGGCCCCAGTCAGATCAAGAACGTGGACGAAGTCGCCCTGATGAAAGCGGCTGAGAAAGACCCGGAGGGGTTTTACCTGGAAAACATCCTTCCCGCGAAACTGCTGACCGACACGGCGTACGTCAGAAACGCCGACCCGTTTAAGGATGTGAGGCTTCTTTTCGAGGGCGCCTGGACGGTCATGTGGAATTCGATAAAACTCCGCTATATCCTGGAGAGCAAACGCCGCCTGCTGTTTCTTTTCCTGGACATGATCCTGTCTCTGATTTCTTTCTGGGCCGCCCTTTATCTGCGCTTCGAAGGAAAAGTCCCGGTGTACGAAACGCACATGTTTTTTTATTTTATTCCGCTGATCCTCGCCGTGCGCGCGCCCTGCTTCGTTTATTTCAGCCTGTACCAGACGCTCTGGCAGTATCTCGGCATCCAGGAGCTTTTTGCAATCGTGAAAGCTTCTCTTGCCGGCTCCATCCTCTGCACGCTGCTGTTTTTCCTGCTGCAGATGGATTTCCCGCCGCGCTCTGTCCTGATCATCGACGCGCTGCTGCTGACGTCCATCCTCGGCGGGCTGCGCATCTTTTTCAAAGTCTCAGCGGAAAAACTCCGCAAGCCTTACCTCGGTTCGCTGGGCGTGCGCAAGAATGTGCTGATCGTCGGCGCGGAAGATACGGGGGAATTCCTGGTGCGCGAGTTTATCAAGAATCCCACGCTCGGTTACAAGCCCATTGGTTTTATTGACGACGATCCGGAAAAAACCGGCATCCGTATCCACGGAGTAAAAGTGCTCGGAAAGATCCATCAGCTGACCGACGTCATCCGCGTCAAAAAAGCGGACGAAGTTATCATCGCCCTGCCCAAAGCCACCGCACTGGAAATGCGCGAGATCACGCGGAAGTGCCGGGATCTGAACCTGGAGTGCCGCGTTGTCCCTACGGTTTCTTCGCTGCTTTCGCCTCAGACGCTGCCGCTGCGGCTGCGCCCCGTCGATGTTTCGGACCTTCTGGGCCGCGAGCTGGTGCAGGCGGACTTGCAAGGCATCCAGGAGTTTGTACGCGGCAAGAAAGTGCTGGTTACGGGCGGCGGCGGTTCGATCGGCTCCGAGCTCTGCAAAATTATTCTGCAGAACCATCCCGAGGAACTGATCCTGGTCGACAACGCGGAGAGCAGCCTGTACGACATCGAGATGGAGATCACGGCCAAGTCCACGGGTTCGCAGATTGTCAGCTACCTCAGAAACGTTTCGAATTACGGAGAAATGAAAAAGATTTTCGAACGGCACAAGCCGGACGTGGTTTACCACGCGGCGGCGTACAAGCACGTGCCGCTCATGGAAATCCATTATGCTGAGGCCATCAAAAACAATATTCTCGGCACCAAGACTGTCGCTGACCTTTCGCTTGCCTGCGGCGCGGACCGTTTCGTCCTGATTTCGACCGACAAGGCCATCCGCCCGACCAGCATCATGGGCGCGACTAAGCGTGTGTGCGAGCTTTATATCCAGTCGCTTAAGAGCGACAAGACCCGTTTCCTCGCTGTGCGCTTCGGCAACGTGTTCAACAGCAAGGGCAGCGTGGTGCCGCTTTTCCGCAGGCAGATCGAGCAGGGAGGCCCGGTGACGGTGACTGACCCGGAGGTCACTCGCTATTTCATGGACGTGTCCGAGGCCGTGTTTTTGATCCTGCAGGCTACCATCCTGGGTACGCATTCCGAGATCTTCGTGCTCGACATGGGCCGGGCCGTGAAAATCGCGGAACTGGCGCGCGATCTGATACGGCTGATGGGAATACCGGCCGACAGAATGCCGATCAAATTCACCGGCCTGCGGCCCGGAGAAAAACTGGTAGAAGAACTGGAACTGGGCGGCGAAACCTCCATCCCGACCACGCACCAGAAAATCCGCATCTGGAAGCCGTATAAAAATCCTGCTATCGACATTCCCTCGTCGATCTCGGATCTGATCGAGCTGGTCGACGGCGGCTGCTCGCGTGATGCCCTGATCCAAGCGCTTAAGAAAATCGTCCCCGAATACACTCCCTGGAACCCGCAGATTTAAACCCGGTGGGCAGAATTCTGCTCATATTACCTTCCTAAAGCAGGGCGGAAGATTTCGCCGGCAGATGTTTTCCCTCAAAAGCCAAGGTTACTTCACCCGGGTTTTCGAAATATCCCTTGGCGATATAACCCAGCCCCCGGCCTCTGCCTGAAGGGAGGCGGCAGGCGCTGGTGATGCGGCCGATCTCTTTTTCTCCAGAAAATATTTTGTCCCCGGCCTTCACGTTCCCTTCCCTGAATTTGAGCCGCACCATTTTTCTAAGCAGGCCCTTGTAGGTTTCCGTCCGCGCCACGACTTCCTGGCCTGGATAACAGCCCTTGGTGCCGCTCGCCGCGACTGCGTCCAGGCCCGTTTCGGGGAGCGGCGTGCTTTCGTCCATGTCGACGTCGTAGCGAAGCCAGCCGTTTTCGATCCTGGCTGCTTCGAAAGCTTCCTGCCCAATTTCCACGGCCCCGCGTTTCAGGATTTTCGATTTTATTTTTTCTTTTTCGTCTTTGGAGACGATGAAACCGAACGCAGGTTTTCCCGTAAAGCCGCGCATCATGGGGAAGCCGCCGGGCAGGTCCGCGGCGATTTTTTCAGCGGCCGGGCCTTCGAGCGCAAGGTGGGTGGTCCCCGCCGTGGCGTCTTTGACGGAAGCGTCTTCCATGATGATGAATTTCTCGAGGAGCGCGGGCAGTTTCTTTTCCACGCCCGGCTCGGTGTCCAGCACAGCCCTGTCCTGGAAAACGAACACGTTCATGTCGGCCAGGACTTTTGCTGTGGCTGTGAGCAGGGCGGCGTATGCGCTCTGGCCAGGTTTGAGCGGGGCCACGTCCTGCGTCAGAATATTCTGCAGGACTTCCACGCGGTCCGGGCCGGTGACTTCGATTTTACCGCGCGAAGAAAGGTCGATCAGCCCGGCGGTCTCGCGCAGTGCGCGGTATTCGCTCTCGAAGCTCATTTCGCCAGGCTTTCCGAGATTTTCCGGTGCGGAGAGGGAAAAGCCAGCTGCTCCAGCTCGCTGACCCGGGCCCATTTGAAATCGCCATCTGCGTCGAAGCTGCCTTTGAGCGTGGTTTCGAAGACGTCGAGCTGAACTTTATATTTGGTAAAGCCGTGGCGCACAGTCAGGCGGTGGGCGGCGGTTTCGAGCCCGAATTTTTTCAGTACGGAATCGCGGTCTTTTCCGTGCGGGAACATCCACAGGCCGCCCCAGCGCGCGTGCACG
>CAZMMY010000053.1:2126-8760 GCA_964567495.1 uncultured bacterium | reverse complement strand
TCTTTCGAAGACGATTTAAAGGCAGGCTCGCCGTACGATGAGGATTTGATCAAGGTCCGGATGCCGGGTATGAAATACGACGAACCGGTATATCCGCAGGAATACACGGACGTCAAAAACATGCTGATTGAAAAAGGCCTGAGTTATTTTACGACCGGTAAAGGCGTCGATCCCGTCACACATTTTCCGTTCGACGGCATCGACGAAGACGGTGAGCCCGCCGAGCATTCCAGGTTCACTCAGCCGACGCTGATCGGTTTCTACCTGCAGATCCTCGGCGAAGTGATCGGCGGCCGGCTCGACAACGGCATGACGAAGGACGAAGCTATTACTGAAATGAACACGGTCCTGACAAATCTTCTGGCTGTGCAGACGACCTTCGGCTGGAAGGGGCTTATTCCCTGGATGACGCTTAAGCCGAACCTCGTTCCGTATACCAAGACGATCGCGCTGGGCGATAACGCTAACCTTGCGCAGAGTCTTGCCGTGGCTTCCGGAGCGCTGCAGACGGCGTCGCTGACTCCCGCGCAGCAGAACGCCGTGAACACTCTGCTCGGCAAAAGCGAACAGTTTCTCGATAATCAGTCGGAGGGGTATCAGGCTTTCGTCGACCCTGTTTCCGAATCTCTTTTCCAGGTTTTCGAGCGCACTAACCTGACCAGCCAGACCGGTTCCTTTCCGGAATTTTACATGGACCGGCTTGCGAATGAATTCCGGGGCCCGATCGCGTTTCTGACGGCGCGCTACTCGCTGCCCGAAACCGTGTGGCAATCACTGCAGCGCAAGTACACGACGTACGGCACCCAGGGCGGGGAGAATATCAAGAACCTGGCGTATTATGACGGCGGCGCGTTCCAGGCCTTCTGGCCGCTGCTGCGTTCGCGCGAAACCGATTATCTGGGTTTCCGCAAGGCGCTGGAAAATGCTTTCGTCAGCTTCGCGGATTATTCTGCGAAGGAACACATCCCCGGTTTCGTTTCAGCCAGCCAGCGCCCCGACGGAACTGCGCACGGGACTTACGAAGGCCGCACCGGCGTGCGTGAGATCGCTGAAGCGGGCGTCGACAACGCCGACAAGTTCATTCAGGATGTCGGCTCGATCTATTCGCTGGCTTCGGCCTACAGTGTGGATCCGGAGAGCGTGCTGCAGTGGCTTGCTTCGATTCGTGAGCAACTGCCGGCGCTGGAGAGCGGAGAAGGTTTTTACGACTCGGCGCGTTCAAACAGCGAAGTTGCGCGGCGCAGCCTGGGCATCGACCTGGCTTCCACCATTATCGGCCTGACAGGCACGGGCGCAGATTTCTTCGATGTTTACCTGCGGAATAAAGGCATTGAGCTGGAACACAACCTGCTTTATGACAGCATGGGGCGCGAGATCGATATCCCGCAGAAGACGGCGGCCGAGGCCGCGGCCCCGCCTGAATTTGCGGACCGTTCGCTTTCCGTTTTCAGCCATATCCAGTTCGAGGGCCGCATCAACAATTACCTCGGCAACGCGGCCACGCCCAGCGGCATGCGCGTCTTCAACCAGCAGCTGCCGAGCTATGGCGGTTATTACTGGGTGCTGGACCAGACCTACGACGCGCAGGCCAATGACCTGATTATTACGTATTCTTCGATCGATACGCCACAGGCTCTCAAGATCGAGCTCAAGGATGAAAATGACCAGCTCATGATGCCGCCGCTCACGCCCCAGGTCGTAAATACGGTCGGCAACAAGCAGATTGTCGTCCGCCTGCCGAACAGCAGCAGGCTTAGCAATCTCAAAACGGTGATCCTGATCATTGACCAGGACGCGACCGGAGATGTTTCGAATGATTTCATTTTGCATTCCATCAATTTTGAGCACAGGCCTTCGTTCCAGGCGCTCGTGCCCGATCCGTCGCTGGCTTCGGGGGACGTGACGCAGCTGCCGGGTTCTCCGGCGGCCGGCTTTTTCAGCTCGACGGGGCAGGGATCTATTGAGAGGCTGGGGAACGTGACAAAACTGAATTACAACATCCCGGGAACGGGGTTTACGGGTTTCAACATTAATTTCGATCCGAACAACACGGGTGCGACGCAGAACCTTTCGGGCTTCAGCCAGATCGTGTTCGGGATGAACGCGAGCTCGCTCGACACGGTCAAGATCGAGATCGAAGACAATACCGGCAAGAGGGCTGTTTTTTACGCCACCGGCATCGATGTGACGCGCAGTTATTACAAGTTCCTGACGTCTTCGCTTGCAGGCGCCATCGATATGACGAAGATAAGGCGCATCAACTTTCTCACCGACAACACGCTGATTGACGGCGGCGCGGCTTCAGGCAGCTTCGAAGTCGAGCTCCGCGGTATTCAGTAACCTCCCCGTTTCCGAATTTTTGTTCCTTTCCGGTGTCGGTCCATGGGAGAGGTGTGTTTCCGGAAGAGGATGGCAGCCGCGGAGCCTTTTGCATCAAGGCCTGCTGCCGGGCCGGGCCGAATGGAAGGGCCTGTCAATCGGGATAGGTGAAGGAAACGGGAGTTTCGATGTCCGGGTGCAGGCTTTTATGGACAGGGCAGGTCATGGCCGCGCGTTCCAGGGCGGAGCGTTTGTCGGCAGGAATGCCGCCGGGCATCCTGAACTTCACGGTGATTCTCCCGATGCGGCGCACGGGCTCCTGGACCATTTCTTTCGTCACATCCGCTTCCGCGCCGTCGAGGCTGATCTCATGACGCTGGGCGAAAATGCCCATGATGGTCAGCATGCAGGCCCCGAGGGCAGAAGAAACGAGATCGGTCGGGGAGAAAGATTCGCCGCGGCCATGGTTGTCCTTGGGCGCGTCGGTTTCTATCGTCGTGCCCGAAGGGCCATGCTTGAGGCGGCAGCGCAGGCTGCCCTGATAATCGAGGTGCATCTGGACCATGACAGCTCCTTGTGTGAAAAGTGAAAGAGGCCTTTATTTTAAAGGGATTTCAGGGCCGGTCAACCGGAAACCCTGTTGGCTGGCGCAGGGGCTGCATGATAAGATACCGCCATGCTGACACAGCTGCAGGTTCAGAATTTCGCCCTTGCCGAAAAAGCCCGCATCGAATTTTCTCCCGCTCTTAACGTTTTTACAGGTGAAACCGGCGCCGGAAAATCCATTCTGATCGACGCCATACGGTTTGTGCTGGGCGAGCGCATGGAAATCAAGGCGCCCGCGGGCCAGGTTTCGTGGGTCGAGGCCGCGTTCGAAGTCCGCAATTCCGCGATCCGCAAAAACGAAGCAGCTTCCGCTTTTTTTGAAGATGACGAAGACGTCCTGATCCTCCGTAAAGAAATCAGCGCCGAAGGCCGCTCCAGAATCTGGATCAACGGCAAGGCAGCGACCAACGCCTCTCTCAAACAGCTGGGAACGCTCCTGCTCGACATCCACGGCCAGTACGATCATCAGATGCTGCTTGACGCGGGTTCCCACCAGGACCTGTGCGACCGTTACGCCAAAAACGAAAAAATCCAGGGTGAATACGCCGTTCTTTACGAAGAATACCGCACGATCAAACAAAGACAGGAAGAGCTGTCCCGCCTGAACGAAGGCCGTGAACGAGAGCTGGATCTGCTCAAATACCAGATCGGGGAGATCGAAGCCGCGAAGCTGGAGGAGGGCGAGGAAGAAGAGCTCAAGGCGGAACAGGCCCGCTTCACCAACTCTGAAAAACTCTACGAGGCCTGCTCCCGAATCCTGCAGTTCCTGGAAGGCGAGGAGCGTTCCATTTCCGATCTGCTGGCGCAGGCGAGCCGCGACGTCAATTCGCTGGCGCGCCTGGATGCCTCGCAGGAAAAGCTCAAGGGTGAATTTGAAAACGTTCAGCTCAGCTTTGAGGAAATCTCCCGCAGCTTCCGCGATTATCAGGAAAATCTTTCTTTCGAGCCCGAACGCTTTCAGGAAATCGAAAAGCGGCTCGACCAGATGGACCTTCTCAAGCGGAAGTACGGCGGCTCGATTTCGCGCGTGCTGGAATTCCTTGCTGTTTCAAAAAAGCGCTGCGATGAGCTGGTCAACAAGGACCTGTATGAGAAGGAAGCCGCGCAAAAGCTGAAAAAAATCCTGCCTTCGCTCGAGGCCCTGGCCGACCTGCTCAGCGCGTCGCGGAAAAAAGCCGGCCAGCTGCTCAAAAAGACCATCGAGGCAGAGCTGGGAGACCTTCAGATTCCGTATGCGCGTTTCGAATGTAAAGTCGAAAAAACTGATTTCGGGCCTTCCGGCCGCGACAGTGTGGAATTCATGATCAGCCTCAACGCAGGTGAAGCACTTTTGCCCCTGCGCAAGATTATTTCGGGCGGCGAGGTTTCGCGCGTCATGCTAGCCTTGAAAAAAGCGCTGATCAAGGTGGACCCTGTTTCGACCCTGATCTTCGACGAGATCGACGCCAATATCGGCGGCAGGCTCGGCGAGGTCACGGGCCAGAAGCTCAAGGAAATCGCGCGCGAGCGCCAGGTCCTGCTGATTACCCATCTGCCGCAGATTGCTTCTTTCGCAGACCTTCATATCAAGGTCCTGAAAAAGACGCAGGGCGGGAGGACGGTCACGGAATACAAAGCCATCGAAGGCGACGAGAGAGTCCGCGAGCTTGCCCAGATGATGAGCGGCAGGAAAGAAACAGACATTTCGAAGAAGCACGCCGAAGAAATGCTGGCCAAAGCCTCCCGCTAACCCGCCTTCCGGCGCTTTCCATTATGGAAAACGCCTCCAATCTTTCAGTCAAACTCTGGCCTGAGCAGGAAAGGCCGCGCGAACGGCTCCTCAAAGGGTCCGCCGCCAAACTTTCCGATGCGGAGCTCCTTGCCGTTCTTTTAAGGAATGGAACCAAAGGCTGCGATGTGGTCTCGCTTTCACGCTCAATCCTTTTGCGCTTCGGCGGCTGGCGGGGAATTTTCTCCGCGGAGACCGAAAGCCTCCAGTCTTTCAGCGGCCTTGGCCCGGCGAAAGCGGCGGTCCTGCTGGCATCGGCTGAAATCTGCAAACGCTATCTCGAGGAAAAACTCCCCGAGGGGAACCTTTTGCGCGACCCCTCCTCTGTACTGGATTACCTGCGCATCTCTCTCCAGGACCGGAAACGCGAAATCTTCAAAGTTCTTTTTCTCGACAAGGCCAACCGGCTTTTAAAAGAACAGGACCTTTTTAAAGGCACGGTCGACCAGGCTGCTGTATTTCCCCGGGAGATCCTGCGGCTGGCGGTGCGGGTCCATGCCACGGCCGTGATCCTGGTGCATAACCATCCCTCCGGCAGGCTGAACCCGAGCCCCGAAGACCGGGAAATCACCCGGACGATCCAAAAGGCCTGTGAGGTGATCGGCGTCCGGGTTCTGGACCATATCATTATCGGAAACGGCGGGCATTACAGCTTTGCCGCAAACGGGCTTGTATAGGGGAAATTCTTCCAGGCAATCGAATAACCGGCCTCCGGCGTAGTCTAAACAGAGCAGGGTGCAGGAAATACATCCCTTGCCGATATTTGTATTACCCAGGAGGAAACATGAAAAAAATCGCTTTTATCATTTTTGCCGGCCTTCTTTCGTTTCAAACCGCAGTCCTGGCCGAGACTGCGCCCAGCCATTACATTTCCGACATTCAGGGTGAAGCCAGCGTCCTCAGGCAGGGGAAGCATGTTCCGGCTTCCGGGGGCATGGAGATTCTTCAGGGCGATGTCATCGAAACCGAAAAGGGCGCCCAGGTCGATCTCAGCCTCAACGGTGAGTCTGGTACCCGTTTCCTCGAAGCGACCCAGTGCACCATAGAAAAAGCGAGCGATAAAGACATCCGTCTGAACATGACGGCGGGCAACCTGATCGCCAATCTTAAAAAGAAACTTGGTCCCGACCAGACGTTTGAAGTTGAAACTCCGACCGCCGTTCTTGCCGTGCGCGGCACACAGTTCTGGGGGCAGGTGCAGACCCTGGAAGGCGGCCCCAGGCAGAGCACCTTCGCGGTGCGCGAAGGCTCGCTTACGGTTGCGGCCAAGGCGTCCAATGCCATGTTTGTGCTGGAAGCCGGCCAGGCCATCGAGCTGCCTGAGGGAAAGGTCGATCCGGTTGTGCGCGAAGCGACCCAGGGCGAGCTTGACGCCATTGCTCAGGCTGAACAGATCAAGATCGCCGGCAGGTAAGGAAGGGTTCGATGGAAGTTTTCGAGAAACTCGCCATGGTCGCGGCAGTCATTCTGCCCCTGTTTAATTTTCCCCTGATCATCCGCATTTTTAAAAGAAAGTCTTCAGATGACATCAGCCTTTACTGGGCTATCGGTGTCTGGACCTGTTTCCTGATCATGGCGCCGACGGGCTTTACCTCAAAGGACATGGTCTGGAGGCTTTTCAACATCGTGAACTTTATCTGTTTCAGCATGGTCACTGCGACCGTGCTGTATTTCAGGAAGGGCAGTAAAAGCTAGGGGTTCGCGAGAAGCCGCGGGTCGATATCTTCGTCCCGCGTTTCCGGCTTCATCCGCATCATCTTCGCAGTCAAAAACCACAGCAGGGCCGCCCCGGCCGTCAGCGCCGCGCCGGGCAGGGTGCGCTTCAAAATCCACATCAGCGGGCCGACCGCCGTCATTAGCAGGGCGGCCGTCGAAACCAGCCACAGTAAAATGCTTTGCCCCCAGGATTCCTTCGGAGTTCCCAGCGGCCACCAGTTTCCC
>CAZMMY010000053.1:0-2116 GCA_964567495.1 uncultured bacterium | reverse complement strand
CGGATAAGGCACGGGTTCGGTCAGAAACGTTGCGGGGACCCAGAATAGAGCCGCGCCGAAAATCATGTAAGCGAGTTCCAGAGGCGCGTTGGCCTCGATGCCGAATTTCGAGAAGATCCATGGACGGAGAACAAGCAGCGGGATGCTGACCGCCATGGCGGCGATTTCGCTGATCGCGTTGATCCTCCACCAGAACCAGCGCAAAAGATAGACCGGGCCGATCGCAGCCGTAAGCTTCAGGACCAGCGTGAAAACCTCACCGATATTTCCGGTCAGAAAAGCCACGCAGGTGGCCGCGGCCGCGAGGCCGATGGAAGTGAAGCGCGCGACCTTGATGTAATGCGCATCCGAGGCGCCGGGCTTCACAAAGCGTTTGTAAAAATCATTCACAAAGTAGGATGAGCCCCAGTTCAGCATTGTGCTCATGGACGACATGAAAGCCGCGAAGAAAGAAGCGACCATCAGGCCGCGGAAGCCCGTGGGCAGGAGCATGGTGATCAGCTTGGGGTAGGCCGCTTCATGGTCTGTAAGTTCGGGGAGCAGGACCAGCGATGCCAGCGCGGTCAGGATCCACGGCCAGGCACGCAGGGCGTACTGCGCAATGTTGAACCACAGGACCGCATAAATCGCCTGCTTCTCGTCCTTGCAGGAAACAATGCGCTGGACCACAATGCCGCCGCCGTCTGAATTTTTCCAGGCCCACCACTGAATGCAGACGATGCCCAGAAACCAGCCGAAAGGCGAGGCGGCCAGTTCTCCGGCAGAGCCGCCCGTCATCGGGGGGATGATCGCGAGTTTGTCGGAATTCCCCAGCGCGTTCAGGATACCGTCGATACCGCCCGCTGCGTTGACCGCGTAAAAAGCCAGAAGGAACGCCCCGGCCATGGCGATGATGAACTGGAAGAGGTCCGTCAAAATCACACCCCAGTAGCCTGCCAGCGCCGAGTAAACAGCGGTCAGGCCCATGCAGAAGAAAATCGACTGCGCCTTGTCCCAGCCTGTTGTTTCATGCATGACCTTGGCCAGGCCTGTCATGGGCCACGCGCCCATGATGAACGCGTTATAAAGGACGCCCCAGTAAATGGCCTTGAACCCGCGCAAAAAAGCCGCGGGTTTTCCGCTGTAGCGGCTTTCCACCAGCTCGACTTCGGTCAGCACGCCCGCGCGTTTCCAGAGCTTTGAGAAAACAAAGACCGCGAGCATGGTTGAGATCGCCAGGCCCCAGACTTCCCAGTTGCCCCAGATGCCCTTGCGGCGCACGATGCCCGTGATTAAAAGAGGTGTATCTGACGAGAATGCGGTCGCTGCCATCGAAGTTCCGGCCAGCCACCAGCCGAGCGAGCGGCCCGACGCAAAATAGGATTCCACGCCTTCCGAGGCTTTTTTGGTCAGCACGACGCCGAGAAGCACGCTTGCGAAACAGAAAACGGCGATGATCGCCCAGTCGATCCAGTTCATATCAGTTCCTGAACGCCAGTTTGAGGTCGAGGTTCCGGATTTTTTTCTTTTCCGGCGCGGCGCCCCGGGCCGGAGGAGCGGCCGGCTCGCGAGTTTTCCCGGCCGGCGTAATTTTCCCAAGTACACAGCTCTTTCCGCCTGGCGGCAGGCAATTCGGTTTTCCTTCCAGCGCGCGCAGGGCAAAAAACGCAAAGGCGGCCGGCTCTTTAGCCTGGGCCGCAAGGCCGAAACTCTCGGAAGAAAGCACGGGCACCGGCATCATTTTTTTCAGGTGCGCCATCAAGATCTTGTTCAGAGCGCCGCCTCCGCTCACGATCATTTCGCGGAAGTGTTCCTTCACGAATTTTTTGCAGCTCAGCTGGATAGACGCGGCTGTGAAATATGTCAGTGTCGCGACCCGGTCCTCGGGCTTTGCTTTCTGAAGCCCTGCAGGGATGAAATTTTCGTTGAACAGCTCGCGGCCCGAGGATTTCGGCGGCTTCCGGCTGAAGTAGGGATGGGCAAGCATGATGCGAACCTGGTCGGCGAGAATTTTCCCGCGTGCCGCTATTTTTCCGTCTGTGTCGTAAGCCTGACGGCCTTTGGTCATTTACTTTACTCAGAGATAGATCAGGCAGTTGCCCGGCCCCGTGTCGAAACAATAACTCATGGGAACGAC
>CAZMMY010000052.1:709-8795 GCA_964567495.1 uncultured bacterium | reverse complement strand
AACAGGTCAGCGGAGTGCCCGTGCTCCCGCTGGTAGCGTAAGACGCCGAAGGCTTCATGCCTTCCGTGAGAAAAGAAACGGCCGAAAGCCGGAAATTTTTTTTGGGCGTCACGGGCAGCCGCGGAAGTTTTTCGGCCGTCATTCCTGCGAGGTCTTTTTCCGTGATTCCCTGCCGGCTCCATGCCTCGCGGTAATATGCCGTCTTCCTGAAAGCATGCAAAACCATGCTTTCAAGATTTTCCCGGACATGCGCGTCCATTTCCGCCTTGGAAAAGGATTCACGCGCCCGGAACTCTTCGACGTGCCGCTTGAATCCGCCGCCCAGCCTTTCGTGTCGGTAAAAAAGCCCGTAACAGGATATCCCAAGGTTCTGCGCCCAGACCGGCACGAACGGATAGATTTTTTCGAAAGCAGATGCCATCAGCGCTCTGCCCAAATGATGACGCCGGGCGAAAACCCGGCGAAACCCGTCAGCCTGTGAAAGAAATTCCCGAAAGCATAAAGTGCAAATACCGCGGCCGAAGCCGGTTTGTAGTCCGTGTCCGGCTCGATGCGCAGGTTCCTGAATCCTGCGTTCCGCAGCACGAGCGCCAGCGCCTCGGCGTCCAGGACGAGGAGATGGTCGACCAGTGACCGCTTGACCACGCTCGCCGCAAAGGCCGGGAAAAACCAGCGCAGGAAAAGCCCCGCCTTCAAATATAAGGATTTGTTAGTCGTCCGGATTATAAGAACGCCCCCTGGCTTCAAAAGCCGCAACGCCTGCGTTATTTCCTCCGACTGGTCTTCGAAATAGTAATTAACATCGATCATGCAGATCGCGTCAAAACCCTCGTCCTGGAGGCCTGCAAGGTTTCCTTCCCGGTAAACCGGAAAACCCTGGCGCTCGAGATGACCCGCAGCTTCGTCGGTGATCTCCACCGCATATCCGCTGAAACCCAGCTCCTTTGCCTGTACGAGCAGCCCGCCGAATGAAGCTCCCACGTCGAGCACCCGAGCCCCCGGTTTAAGCCGCCGGGCCAAGCGGGAGCAGATTTTACTGAACAGCGGGGCGCGCGACTCCTGAACCGCCAGAGCGCGCGTCGGCTCGCCCCATTCACGGCCATGGTGAAGCCGCCTCATGAAATCAGCGCCGCCTTTCATGCCTGAAAAAAAAACGCCGCACCGCCCGCACTCGAACCAATCGTCAGGCTCCGCAAAAAAACGCCGCGTCCAGACGGCCTTTCCCGCATCCGCTGCGCCGCAACCCCTGCATTTTCTAGACACCCGCCGCCTCAGGAACCGCGCGCGCGAAACGCCGGATTTCTTCTTCGCTCATCAATTCCAGCGAAGGCCCGGTAAAAATATTGGGCGCGGTTTCATCGTTCGAATCTTTATAAGGAACAATAGCTTCAAAGCCTTTATTACACAGGTTCCGGGAAACCTCTGCCGCGGAAATATTTTCCGGCAGTAGAAAAGGGGGCAGCCATACGTTCCAGCTCACGCAGGGGGCTTCGTCCATAACGGACACCGGAGCACCCTTAAGCAAATTCTTCAGGAACGACCATTTGTTTTTCTTCACGGCCAGCTGCACGCGGAAACGTTCCAGCCTGGCCTGGGCGAATTCAAGCATCCAGCCCGGCGCTCCAGCCAGGGTGTCGGAGGGCTTCCCTTCAACCGGTTCCGGCGGTGAAACGCGCGCGGGCAGGCTTTTGATCGCCCCGTACAGAAAATGGGAACCAAAAAATGCGCGCTTGGCCGCGATGCGCGTAAACAATTTTAAAATTTCAAAATTCCCGACGGAAGAAACGGTTTCGGAGCTGCCAGGCGCAGTAGAAAAGACAGCGGCTCCGCCGGTGCCCAGGCAGAATGGTTTCTCGATCCCGAAACTGTAGAACGCGGCGTCGGCGTGCGCGCCGTCCGGAACACCGCCGGCCTCGCTGCCGAAAGAAAGGGCGCAGTCCTGGATGATCACAGTGCCCGACGGAAGCTTTAATTTCAGCGCCGTAATATCAGCCGGATATCCCCAATAGCTGATCGCGACCACGATCCGGGCCTTATTTTGCGAAACGCATTCCGCGTAGCCGGCGGCATCGGGCATGAATCTTCCTTTTCCGATTTTCACAAAAACGGGCCGCCCTCCCTCGGCTTCGATCGCCCTGCGGACCTGGCAGCAGGTCCACAGAGGGACCGCCACCGGCTCACCGGGCTGAAGGCGCATGGCCCTCAGGATGATGCGCAGCGCGGTGCGGCCGTCCCACGACAGGCGGGCCGGGCAGCCGGGCAGGATCCAGGAAATGCCTTCGGGCAAAAACGGTTTCTCCCGCCCGCGAATGGAAAGCGCCGCGCGCATGTCGGCCGCAGAAAAATCGATTTTGTATCTTGGAATCATTTTTTGAAAAAACCGTCTATCTTCCTTATCACTGCGGGCGTCAAAAAAAAGGCCGCGGGCCGGATCAAAGGATGCCACTCGTAATGTTCCCGCAGCGGAACGGTTTCGAATCCCATATTGACCTTGAAATGGTGAAGGCCGTCCGGCGCGTTCAGGCCGTAAGCACTCAAGCCGAATGAAACAAGCGGAGCATTCCGCTCGACCCCGTCGCGGCACAGCGTGTAGACCAGCGCGTTGTTGGGGCAATCGGGAAGAAACGCCTTGAGGCTCCTCTGCATCATGATTTCAAGGCCCCACGGCGACCACAGCGTTACGGCGAAAGCCGCAAGCGCGCCGTCCTTCCGAGCCGTCCAGAATTCGAGATCGCGGCAGTTTCTCAGCGCATTGAGCCAGAGGCCCCATTTACGGCGCATGCTTTTTTCACTAGCGAAAAGCGCGAGCCTCCCGGCATTGTCCCGGTAAACTTCCCAGGCCTCCCTTTCAAGAGCGGCGTCCGGAACCCCGGCTTTTTCGACCTTCATTTTCTCAAGGCCCCGGCGGGTCTGATTGCGGGCCTTGTGCTCGATGGATTCCATGTCAAACGGCGGGCGGAGGATATAAAGCAGCGGGCCGCCTTTTTTTTCTTCCTGCCCCGCTTCAGAAAACCAGCGAAGGGCCAAGACCCCGCCTTCGGAAAAAATCTTTTTCACTTCCGTTTCGGTCTGCGGAGGCGACATTCTAAAGGAAGGCGCTGTCTGGAAGACGTAAGGCCGGACGTCTACCCAGCTGTTTTCACCGTTCACAATCACCCGCTGGCCCATGATTTTAAAAAAATCCAGAAAACCTGCCCGCGAAACCACGCTCATCAGGCGCCTGCCTTTTCGATCAGGTCCAGCCAATCAGGAAGCACGCGGTTCCAGTCGAATGCTTCCGCGGCCGCCCTAGCATTCCGGCTGCAGGTTTCGGCCATAGCGGGATCTTTCAAAAACCTCTGCATGGCCGCAGCGATCGCCCGCTCGTCGCGAGGGTCTGCCAGCAGCGCCGTTTTTTCATCCTGTAGCATGTAAGGAACGCCGCCGGCGGTCGATGCCACGATGCACATGCCCGAAGCCATGGCTTCCACGACGGTAACGGGTGTATTGTCGATCAAAGAAGCGTGCACAAAAATATCGTGCCCGGACATGACCCGCGCGATGTCCGTCTTTTCGACGCGTCCCCCGAAATTGATTTTTGACGACAGCCCGAGTTCTCCGGCCGTTTTTCTGCATTCGGCCAGGGTGCCGTCTTCATCCGGGCCCATCATGGACAAAACCGCCTGCGGGTATTTTTCCGACACCGTTTTAAAAGCCCTTATGACGGCCGCCGGGTTGTGGTAACGGTGAAACGTGCGCAGAAATAAAAACCTGGGCTGCGGCCGGCGGCGGAGCTCAAACCTGTAAACGTTTATGTCCACGGCATTCGGGATGATTTTGATTTCACGGACCTCTGAAAAAATTTCCGCGAAATAGCGCGACGGCGCAACGACCGCTCGGGCGCGTTTGAGCATTTTTCTCAAGCAGGCGCCGTCCTTCCGCAGCCGGTCGGCAAGATTCCCGCCGTGCATGACCAGCACATAAGGCCTGCCGAGGGCCGCGCACAGGAACACAACCGCCTGCGCCGCGGGAAACGCGCGCGGGCCGCTGTATAAATCGATAAAAAAAATCCGGGAAACGCTGTTTTTAAAAACCGCGGCGGCCATGTCCGCGAGACGGGCCGCTGGACTCAGGAAAGAAGAAGATTTTCTGACCGTGATTCCGCGTTCGGCCATTTTTTCAGTCAAGAGCTCGGTGTAGGTGGGGTTCCATCCGTGCTTTGACAGGAAATTTCCCAGATAGGTGATTTCCAGTCCGGCGGCATGCGGCCCTTTCAAGGCTGCCCCGGAACAGGCTCCGGGCCTTCCTGTTTCTTTTTCATGTTCGCCAGAATGACGCTTAGAGACGGAAGGTTATCGAAAAACTGCGCCGCGCTCAAGCCGAACATCAGGCAGGGCGCGGCCAGCCGCATGCCGTTGACGAGCATGTAGGCGAACGACCACAGGACCCCTGATAATGCCACGGCCCGGTGAAACGAATTCCGGCCTCTCTTGATAAGTGAAAAGGCCATGATCAGAAGCGAGAGCAGGGCCAGCACGCCAAAAATGCCGTGTTCGGACAGAAGGCGCGAGAATTCGGTGTGTGAAGCCGCGCCCTGGTCGAACGAGCGTACTTTTTTGGCCTGGCCCGGGCCGACACCCAGCCAGACATTTTCGGCAAAGAGCCTCATGTCATCCATGAAGATCCCTTCCCGGTTGGTCATGGAAGTTTCCTTGAAACGTTTTTCGATCGCGCCGCCTGTGAATTTGATCAGCCTCGGCCACACCACGAAGTTCGCGATTAGCAGCAAAGCGCCGAAGATCAGAACGATCCTGTACCAGTTCTTTTTATTTTTCATAAGGCAGATGGCCGCGGCGACAGCGGCGACGGAAGCGGCATAAACACCGCCGCGTGAGAACGTCAGCGCGGATTGCGTGGCCAGGGCCATCGCCAGCAGGAATAGAATCACCTTCGGAACCATTTTCCAGCGGTATGCCATGAGGCAAAAACCCAGGCAGAACGCAGCCAGCCCCAGGATGGCAGAAACCTGATTGGGACCGAACCCGCCGCTAGTGGCAAAGCTCGATTCGGTGAAATAAAGGTCTTCCGCCGTCTTGGTCCCATCGCCTGAAATCGTCAGGATCGAAACCACCGGCAGGGCCTGTTTGATGAAAATGTTCAGCAGCTGCTGTTTTGTTATTTTTATTTTGGAAAATGCCAGCACGGCGATAGTCAGGCAAAACGGCCCGGAAAGATTAAAGCTGACATCCTGAACAATTTTTTGGTCCGCACTATAAAGTTTGAAAGGGAGAAACAGGGTTGACGGAAGCAGTAGGGCAAAAAACATCAGCGGGAGAAACGGCCGCGTCCAGCCTCGCGTAATGAGCCGGATACCCAGAATGAGCACAATCATGTATTTCCCGGATTCCCAGAATATCCTGGCACTGGTCATTCGCCATAAAACCTCAGAACCCACGATATAAGCGGCGACATAAAGAATGTGCGTGGTTTTTGCTCTGAAGGCCCAGAAAACTCCGATCACGAGCAGGAGATAGGCATGGCCCGTCGCCAGAATCGGGTAAAGGCGGAATGCATGCCCCAGGATAAAGTGGAGCCCTACAAGAAACAGCAGCTTCCAGGTTTTCATGCCAGGTTCAGCCCCCTGATTTCCCCGATATACTTCTCATAAGTAAAATTGCCTGCGGCCTTGACCGCGTTAGCGGAATCACGCCGCCACTTCGCGGGATTCCGGAGATACTCCTGGACCGCGGCGGCATAAGCCGGGTCATCCGAGGCGTCGATGACGCGCCCGGTGCCGAAACGCTTCAAATATTGCGGGATGCAGCTGACCGGCGAAGATAAAACCACGGCTCCGTGAGCCATAGCTTCACTCAGGACTTTTGGCCAGCCTTCGCTTGCTTCAGTGGGAAGAAGCATAAAATGCGCCTCTCTGTAAAAAATGTTCAAATCCGGGCGGGACAGCCAGCCGTGGAACCTTGCGCGGTCCGCCACACCGAGAGAGCGGGCGAGGTTCTCCATACCGCCTTTCCCGGGCCCGTCTCCAATTAAATCTATAACGGCATCTACGCCCGCTTTCCGAAGTGCGGCCAGCACACTGAGTGCACGGCCGGCTCCCTTCTCCGTTTCCAGGCGGCCCGCGAAAAGAAGCCGGACGGGACTGACAAGATTTTTCTTCTCCGCTTCGGCGCGGGCGCCGTCTAAATAGCGTTCGCTGAAGCTGGGATTGAAAAAAGACCTCACGTGCGTAGGCTGATCCGGCCATTCACCATTGACCGTGACAGCGGAACGGCAGAAATTATTTTTCAGAAAGCGCCGCTGCAAAGTATAGGAAAAAGGCTCCGGGCCCGCGGGCTTCCAGTTCCCGGCGTATTTGATCCAGCGTTTTTCCGGATGGCGCGTGAAGCACAGCACGATGAGCGCCAGCAGGCTGATGCCGGCCGGGCAGCGCACGTGCACCGCGTCGCAGCGCTTCAATTCGCGGAGGATCGCTGCGGCATACGCGGGCACCGCGCAAACGGCGCCTATTTTTTCCAAAAGACCGGAGCCGCCGGACGGCCTCACGAAAGACAGCCGCACGTTCGGCGCGCCGTAGAAGGCCGAGCTTTTGGGCGCGGGGCCGGGATGCAGCGGCGCGAGATGCGTGACAGACTCGAAAACTTCGGCGATACGGTCGATTTCGTTGACGGTGGCCGCCCATCCGGCGGACTTCCCGCCCTTTATATAATGCGGGGTATGGGAAATAATCAGGAGCTTCACGGAAGCAGCCCTTTGAAATAAGTTTCGTATTCCGAGGTCTTCGCTTCCCACGTCTGCGTGAGGGCGAGCTCGCGCGCCTGCGCGCCCATGGAAATCCTCTCCGCGTCGTTTTCGAGAAAGCGTATGACGGCGTCCGCGGCTTCATTTTCACCTGAAACAAGAAGCCCCGTCCGGCCGTGCCGCACCGCTTCGCTCAGGCCGGAATCCGCGGATGCGACCGCGGGCTTGCCGCACAAGGCCGCTTCGACGGCAGCGATTCCGTAACCCTCGAAATCCCCCGAAGCGCCGCTCCGGCTCAACATGACGAAGAGATCGCACGCGTTGATCCAGGAAATGAGCTCGCGCTGAGAAAGGCGGCCCAGGAAATGAACGCGGTCCCCTACGCCGAGTTTCCCGGCAAGAGCCTCGAGCTCTTTTTGCAGGGTCGGCAGGCCGATCATGAAATAATGCGCGGAAGGCACGCGGCGCAGAATGAGCGGCATAGCCCTGATCACGGTCTCCTGCCCTTTACGCTCCGTCACGTTCCCGACGGTCAGCAGGACCTTCATCCCGGCGTTTGCTCGGCGCAGCTGCCGCGTTTCCGAATCTTCCGCGACTTTAAAAACGCGGCTGTCCGCTCCGTTTGTAATGACGGTCGAACGGCGGAACGCGGCGCCCATCTGCTCCATTTTTTTACGGGTGTATTGACTGACGCAGATAACAGCGTCCGCCGCGCGCAGAGCGGCGCGTTTGATTTTTTTCTCCCACTCCGCCGGCGGGATGCGGCCATGCTCCACGGCAACCAGAACGGCCCGGCCTTTAAGGAACCTTAAAAGATAAGCCAGGTAGACAGACGGATCACCCGTGGCGACTACGATATCGGGCCGAAAAAAAAGAAGAGCGCCGGCCGCCATGAAAATCCTGCGCCATTTCGAGACGCCGGAAGGCTGCCGGGAAACCTTAAACCCCTGCGCCGCGTTGAAACCGCGGATCTCCGATTCGGGCATGTAGTTCTGGCCCGTCAGGACACGCACATCGTGGCGGCTTTCATGAAGGCCCCGCGCCAGCTGAAAGGCGTGGGTGCCAAGCCCGCCAGGTCCCGGAGGAAATTCCGAAGAAAGAATCAGGACGCGCATTCTTTACCTTTCAGCGCGCCTATTTTCGGGAAATCCTTCATCATGGCTTCGGCTTTCCGCCTGTTGGAAAATATTTTAATCACGGAATCGGGGAGAAACAGAAGTCCCGAAAAAATCTTGGCGACTTTCTTGAAAATGGAGCCGCGCACGGCAAAAGTCCCGAAGACGCTGAGCCACATGGCTTCGCGGACCTGGGCCTTGGAAAAATATCTCAGGGCCAGGTAAATTTCGGATTC
>CAZMMY010000052.1:0-699 GCA_964567495.1 uncultured bacterium | reverse complement strand
ACATTAAATGGCGCTGGGTAACGCTCCGGCGGCTGCCGGCATACGTCTTGACCCGCGCGCGATGCACGCGCAGCCCGCCGGAAGCCGCGTGATGATGGATCACACGCACGCCCGGGTTCAGCAGCATGGTTTCCCCGGAAAGGTAAATACGCATGCCCAGGTCGCCGTCCGCCCGCGACTTGCGGTTATAGGCGAGGTCGAACAATCCGGATTTTTCCAGCACCTGGCGCCTGGCCATGGAATTGCCCGCCGGAAAAACGTCGCTGATGCGCAGGAATGAGAAATGCTCTGGAAGGCTTTTCATCCCCGTCTCGTAGATCACGCCCGAAGAAACACCGTTGCCGTCCCGCATGTTGGAGAGATGGTTTTCGATGAAATCTGGAAAAATTTCGCAGTCGTCATCCAGGAAAAGGACAAGGTCGCCCGATGAAGCCGCGAGCCCCTCGTTCCGCGAGGAACACTGCCCCGGCTCGTCTTGGTAAATGATCCTCAGCGGAAGGTCTTTGAAATCCTCCGCCAGGGAACCGTCTCTTTTTCCCTTCGCGGTCTGGTCCACGACGATGATTTCGTGGATTTTGACCGACTGCTGCCTGAGCTGCGGCAGAAGCCTGCGCAAGTAATAGGGCCGGTTCAGCGTAGGGATAAGGACCGTGATTTTTTCGTCTTCCGGGGGAACGCTACGGACCAGCCTGCGGTACG
>CAZMMY010000051.1:8226-8818 GCA_964567495.1 uncultured bacterium | reverse complement strand
GCCAGACCTACGACCGCGACCAGTTTCTTTCCGCGCTCGTGGGGATCCAGTATCAGCGCGTGGATGCAGACCTGCGCCGCGGCACCTTTCGCGTGCGCGGCCGGCATGTCGACGTGTTTCCTTCTTACGGCGAGCAGCCGCACCGTGTGGAATTTGATTCCGAAACTATCGCGTCGATCGCTCTTCTCGACCGCGTGCAGTTTTCGGAGGTCAGAAAGCTTGAAAAACTCTACATATATCCCGCCAAGCATTTCGTGACGCCGGGCGACCGCCTGCAGAAAGCCATCGAAGGCATCAAGACCGAGCTGGCCTGGCGTGTCCGGGAGATGATTTCGCAAGGCAAGGACCTTGAAGCGCGCCGTCTCGAGTCGCGCACGCGCTATGATCTGGAGATGCTGCAGGAAGTCGGCTATTGTTCCGGCGTTGAAAACTATTCGCGCCATCTTTCGGGCCGTGAGCCGGGCTCCACGCCGTACACACTGCTCGATTATTTCCCGGACGACTTCATCACCATCATCGACGAATCCCACCAGACCCTGCCGCAGATCCGCGGCATGTTCAACGGCGACCTCGCGCGCAAGCGCGTGCTGGT
>CAZMMY010000051.1:5662-8216 GCA_964567495.1 uncultured bacterium | reverse complement strand
GGAACAGATCATCCGCCCGACCGGACTGATGGATCCGGAGATCGAGGTCCGCAAGACCGAATTCCAGATCGATAACCTGATCGGCGAGATCAAGGCGCGCGCCAAGGTCAACGAACGCACGCTTGTGACCACGCTGACGAAAAAAATGGCCGAGGACCTGAGCCGTTATCTGAAGGACGCGGGCATTAAGGTCAATTACATCCATTCTGAATTCGACGCGTTCGAACGCGTTGAGATCTTGCGCGACCTGCGCCTGCAGAAATACGATTGCGTTATCGGGGTCAATCTTTTGCGTGAAGGCCTTGATCTTCCCGAGGTTTCGCTTGTCGCCATTCTGGATGCGGATAAGGAAGGCTTCCTGCGCAGCGACGTCTCGCTGATCCAGATCGCGGGCCGCGCAGCGCGAAACGTCAACGGCCGTGTCATCATGTACGCGGACAAAATGACGGACGCCATGAAAAAAGCCATCAGCGAAACGTCGCGCCGCCGCAATATACAGATCGAATACAACCAGCAGAACAATATTACGCCCCAGACCGTGCAGAAGGAAATCCGCGAGGGGATCGAGAAGTGGCGCAGTGCGCAGGAGCTGGTTTCTGAAGCCGTGGGCCAGACTTCCAAAGAGTTCGAGCTGCACTCCCATCTAGCGTTTCTGAAAGGGCGAATGGAAGCCGCGGCCAAGGCGCTGGAGTTCGACAAGGCCGCGCGTTACCGCGATGAAATCCGGAAAATTGAAGCCAAGGAAGGCCTCCAGGAAAGCGTTCTGGGTAAAGTCGTGCCGTCCCAGATGAGTAAACCCTCCAAAGCCCGGGTGCGCCGCTCCGGAAAAAGCGGCGGCAAAAAATAGCCGGGAGTCCTAGCTAAACCTTTTCATTATATAGGGTTAAGCTCTATTTTTATCTCCAAAACTTCCCGAAAACGCCGTTGACACCCCGGGTGAAATCAATATAATAAAGCCTGTCTTTTCAAAGAGTTACGTCAAATTCTCCTTTTCAAAATCGAAACGGAAAAGGAAATCTTTTTGCCGTTTTCTCAAAAAAACTGAGGGATTACTGTCTTCATTATGAAAGCCAAGCAGTTTTTCTGCGGTCTCCTTCTGGTTTTTTTAAGTTTGACCATGCCTGTGCGCGCGGATTTCCTCGGCAAGGCCGCGACCGGCATCCAGGAACTCAAAGATTACCGCTATCCGGTTTCTCTTTACGTTCCCGAAAGCTACAACCCGTCCAGGACGTATCCTTTCCTGATCGCGGTGCCGGATTCAAACGAGAACCCGGCCAAGTACATCGAGGAATGGCAGAGCGTAGCGCGGAAGAAGAACATGATCGTCCTCGTGCCGTCGCTCCAGATGCGCGATGAAGACGTGCCGTACACGACCGACAAATGGCTGTTCGCGATCAAAAGCGACATTCAGAAGCAGTACAAGATTGACGGGAAAAAAATTTTTCTGGTGGGCAAGAATCTGGGCGCCCACTACGCCGGTTATCTCGGAGTGAAGTACCCGCAGGAGTTTTCGGCGGTCGCGCTGCTCGACAGGAGCTGGGCCGGTCCGTTCGAAAAGCTGATGCAGTTCAGAAAGTCGCCCGCGGACCAAAGGCCTTTTTATGCCGCGGTCAGCAAGACCGACGAAGCAGGGTACAAAGAAGCCGAGAGAGTGGCGTTTGAGATGACGCGCAGCGGCTACCCGGTTTACCTGGAGAAAGCTGACAAGGACGCCTTCGCGACCTCCGAATTCAAGAAGAAGGTCGTCGACTGGCTCGAAGAAAAAAGCGCGAGCTGGAGCCAGGCCGCGGCCGAAAGCGGAAAGTCGTTCAAGGCGAAGACCCGCCAGGCGGTCAAAGAGTTTTTCGAAGTCAAATGAGCGCGTGACTTGCGGAACGCAAGTTGCTGCGCGAATTTGATCCTGAGTGAAGCGAAGGATCTCGGATTAGATAAAAGTTTGTACTACGCATCAAAATAAATAAACCACGAAAAGGAAGAATACTATGAAGATGACCGGCGCTCAAATCATGATTAAAAGCCTCGAACAAGAGGGCGTGGAATATGTATTCGGCCTTCCTGGGGGCGCCATTCTTCCGACTTTCGACGCGCTTTATGACTCCAAGCTGAAGTTCATCCTGGTCCGCCACGAACAGGGCGCGACCCACATGGCTGACGGCTATGCGCGCGCGACCGGCCGCACCGGCTGCTGCCTCGTGACCTCCGGCCCCGGTGCGACGAACACCGTCACCGGCCTGGCCACGGCTTATATGGACTCCGTTCCCATGGTCTGTATTACCGGCCAGGTTGCAACCCACGCCATCGGCAGCGACGCGTTCCAGGAAGCGGACGTGGTCGGCATCACCCGCCCGGTGACCAAGCATAACTATCTGATCAAGAGCGCTAAAGACATCGCCCGCACCGTTCGCGAAGCTTTTCATATCGCGTCCACCGGCCGTCCCGGTCCCGTCCTGATCGATTTCCCGGTTGACGTCAGCCGCCAGGAAGCCGAATTCGAATGGCCCGAAGACGTTTCGATCCGCAGCTACTGCCCGCCCGAAAGACAGGCCGCACTGGT
>CAZMMY010000051.1:3615-5652 GCA_964567495.1 uncultured bacterium | reverse complement strand
AAGAAGGCTGCGGAAACCATTGCGAAAGCCAAGAAGGCCGTGCTTTACGTGGGCGGCGGCGCGGTCGTTTCCGGCGCTCAGAAGGAAATCACGGAGTTCGTCGAAAAAACCGGCATTCCTATCACCACCACGGTGCTGGGCCTGGGAATTTTCCCCGAAACTCACCCGTCTTCGCTGCGCATGCTCGGCATGCACGGAACGCATTACGCGAATTATTCCGTGCAGCAGTCCGACGTGCTGATCGCTGTCGGTGCCCGTTTCGATGACCGTGTGACCGGCAAGATCGATATGTTCGCGCCCCACGCCAAGATCGTGCACCTGGACATTGACCCCGCGTCGATTTCCAAGGTTGTGAAGGTTCATCACCCGATCATAGGCGACGTGAAGCCCATGATGAAGGAGCTGAACAAGCACGTTACCAACATGCGCCCGCAGATGAAGGAATGGCTCGCGCAGATCGAAGGGTGGAAGAAAAAGCATCCGCTGAAGATTCCCCAGACCAATGAGATCCGCCAGGAGTTCGTGATCGAGCAGGTTGGCGAAATTACCAAACACGAAGCGGTCGTCACGACCGGGGTCGGCCAGCATCAGATGTGGACTGCGCAGTGGTATGGTTTCAAAAACCCGCGCGGCATGATCACCTCCGGCGGCCTGGGCACTATGGGCTACGGTTTTCCGTCAGCCATCGGCGCCGCGCTCGGCCGTCCGAATGAAACAGTCGTTTGCTTTGACGGCGATGGTTCATTCCAGATGACGCTCTGCGAAATGGCGACTGCGGTGCATTATAAAATTCCGGTGAAGCTGTTTTTGCTCGACAACGGCCATCACGGCATGGTCCGCCAGTGGCAGGAGCTGTTTTACCGCCAGCGTTATTCGGCCAGCCAGCTCGGCCCGTCGAATCCCGATTTCACCAAGCTGGCCGAAGGCTACGGCATGCTGGCGATTCGCGTGGAGAAAAAAGAAGATGTAGCTCCCGCGATCAAAAAAGCCATCGCGCACAAAGGCCCTGCGATGGTCCACGTCCGCGTGTCCAAGAGCGACAACGTTTATCCCATGGTTCCGGCGGGTCATGCACTTGACCACGTCCTGGACATGGCTTAAGGAGAACAGAATTTATGAAGCATACAATATCAGTCCTGGTTGAAAATCATTTCGGTGTGCTGGCGCGCGTTGCGGGTCTTTTCTCTGCGCGCGGATTTAACATCGACAGCCTTGCTGTAGGTGAGACCCACGATCCGTCCATCTCCCGCATGACCATCGTTTCGCAGGGCGACGAACGCATCCTGGAGCAGATCGTCAAGCAGCTCAACAAGCTGATCGATGTCATCCACGTCGAAGACCTGAGCAAGGACGAAATGATCGACCGCGAACTCCTGCTGGTCAAGGTCAACAACGATACCGCAAACCGCAATGACGTGATGCAGATCGTCAACACATTCCGCGCCAAGGTTGTGGACGTCAACCCCCAGTCGCTGACTATCGAGGTTACGGGCGGGGAGAGCAAGATCGACGCCATGCTCGAACTTCTAGCCCCCATCGGAATCCGCGAAACGGTCCGCACGGGCCTGATCGCGCTTTCGCGGCGCAGGGAAGTTGCTGCCCCGTGTTCGCTGGTTCCCGACAAGCCGAAGGGCGGCAAGATTTCTTCCAAGAAGGTAAAAATTTCAAAATAGCTCTAAAATTTAAGGACTTCCCTGAAATCTGCTAGGCCGTAGTCTTCGGGGAATAAATTCGTGCGGGCGAATTTGGCGCTCCGCGTAAATTCGGCACTCATTTAAGGAGATTTTTTAAAATGGCTAAAATTTATTACGATAAAGACGCAGACATGAAGTTTTTGAAGGGCAAGAAAGTCGCCATCGTGGGCTACGGCATCCAGGGCCGCGGCCAGGGCCTCAACCTGCGTGATTCCGGCGTGGACGTGATCATCGCCCAGCGCAAAGGCGGCCCGAACTACGACCAGGCCATCAAAGACGGCTTC
The DNA here is from genome assembly GCA_964567495.1 of uncultured bacterium. Taxonomy (GTDB): domain Bacteria; phylum Omnitrophota; class Omnitrophia; order Omnitrophales; family Aquincolibacteriaceae; genus CAYLPP01. The sequence continues at coordinate 3,674 of CAZMMY010000051.1, read as the reverse complement.
AAGCCCGTGACCGCGGAAGAAGCGGCCCAGAAAGCGGAGGTTATCCAGATCCTGGCCCA
>CAZMMY010000051.1:2491-3605 GCA_964567495.1 uncultured bacterium | reverse complement strand
TATGAAAAGAGCATCGCGCCTTATCTGAAACCCGGCAAGGTCCTGCTTTTCTCGCACGGTTTCAATATCCACTTCGGCTACATCAAGCCGCCGAAAAATATCGACGTCGTCATGGTTGCCCCTAAAGGCCCGGGCGCGCTTGTGCGCACTCAGTTCCTCGAAGGCGGCGGCGTGCCGTGCCTGGTCGCCGTATATCAGAACGCGAGCGGCAAGGCGCTGCAAATTGCGCTTGCTCACGCCAAGGCCGTGGGTGGTACACGCGCGGGCGTCATCGAAACCAATTTTAAGGAAGAAACCGAAACCGATCTGTTCGGCGAACAGGCCGTTTTGTGCGGCGGCCTTTCCGAGCTGATCCGCGCCGGTTTCGAGACCCTGGTCGAAGCGGGCTACCAGCCTGAGATGGCCTATTTTGAATGCCTCCATGAAGTGAAGCTGATTGTCGACGCTGTGTTCGTGCACGGCCTTTCCGGCATGCACCGCCGCGTTTCCGACACGGCCGAGTACGGCGACTATACCCGCGGCCCGCGCGTTATCAACCAGCAGGCGCGCCAGGAAATGAAGAAGATTCTCCGTGAGATCCAGGCCGGCGAATTCGCCCGCGAATGGATGAACGAGAACAAGAAGGGCCGTCCCCTTTACAATAAACTCCGTGCGGAATGTGACCAGCACCCTGTCGAACAGGTCGGTGCCCGACTCCGAAGCATGATGGGTTGGATCAGCGGTGCACCTAAGAAAGCAACGGTCACAAAAAAACCTAAGGCCAAGAAGGCCAAAGCCAAGGTAAAAGCGTAACTCCGGCGGTAAGACCGGGTACGCTCCGCGGCTGAAACGGAGTTATCCCATGTCTGCAAACAAAAGAAAAATCTACATCTTCGACACCACGCTGCGCGACGGCGAACAGTCTCCCGGCGCGTCCCTGACGCCCGACGAGAAGCTGAAAATCGCCAAGCAGCTGGAACGCCTGAACGTCGACGTCATCGAAGCGGGCTTTCCCGCGTCCTCTCCCGGTGAAATGAAGGCCGTGCGCATGATCGCGGAAGAAGTCCGTAAACCCGTGATCTGCGGCCTGTCGCGCATGCTGCCTCAGGACATCGACGCGGCCCGCCGCGCGCTG
>CAZMMY010000051.1:0-2481 GCA_964567495.1 uncultured bacterium | reverse complement strand
ACCGCCAGTTCAAGCTGAAGAAGGGGAAGAAGGAAATCCTGAAGATCGCGTACGACAACATCAAGTCGGCCGCCAGGGACTTTCGGCAGATCGAGTTCTCGCCTGAAGACGCAGCGCGCACCGAACTGCCTTTCCTGTCGGAAGCAGTCCGCGCTGCTATCGACGCAGGAGCGACCTCCATCAACATTCCCGACACAGTGGGCTACACTGTGCCGCAGGAATTCTCAGACCTGATCCATTACCTGATTAAAAAGAACCCGGCGCTGGGCAAGAAGGTCGTGCTCTCGGTCCATTGCCACAACGACCTGGGGCTGGCCGTTGCCAATTCGCTTGCTGCAGTGCTGGCCGGCGCTAACCAGGTGGAGTGCACCATCAACGGCATCGGCGAGAGAGCGGGCAACGCGTCCCTGGAAGAAATCGCCATGACCCTCGACACGCGCAAGGACTTCATGGACTGCATGACGCAGATCAAGCTGGCTGAAATCACCAAAACCTCGCGCATGGTTTCGCATCTGACGGGCATGGTTGTCCAGCCGAACAAGGCCATCGTTGGTGCGAATGCTTTTGCGCATGAGTCCGGTATTCACCAGGACGGAGTGCTGAAAAAACGCCAGACCTACGAAATCATGGACCCGAAGCGCATCGGCCTCTCCGGCAACCAGCTGATCCTGGGCAAACTGTCCGGCCGCCACGCTTTTAAAGAACGCGTGGAAAAGCTGGGTTACCACCTGAGCGAAGACGACGCCAACAAGGCGTTCGAACGTTTTAAGAAGCTGGCCGACCAGAAGAAGTACGTATTCGACGAGGACATCGAAGCCATTCTGGAAGACGAGATCGTGGCCATCCCCGAAACCTGGAAGCTGGAATTTCTTCGCGTTCTGAGCGAAACCGGCAAGAAACCCACGGCCGAGATCAAGCTGAAGCGCAACGGCAAAATGCACGAAGCCCGCTGCGAAGGTGACGGCCCGGTCGACGCCTGCTACAAGGCGGTCGAGCAGATCGTGAAGTCGGACGCGCGCGTGGTTCACTACGGCATCCAGTCGGTCACCGGCGGCATGGACGCGCAGGGTGAGGTCGTCGTGAAGCTCGAGATCAAGGGCCGCGAAGTCAGCGGCCGCGGCACCAGCACCGACATCATCGAAGCCAGCGTCAAGGCTTACATCTTTGCCGTGAACAAAGTTACGGCGCAGGGCGTTTCCAAAGCGGTCCATCCGCAGCATTCGCCCGTGTGAAAAAGCAGAAATCCTTCCGCCTCTTTGGAATTTTCGGCTTTCCTCTCGGCCACACGCTGTCTCCGGCCATGCAGGAAGCCGCTTTTGAAAAAAGAGGCGTGAAAGCCTTCTATCTCGCGCTCGAGATGGAGAAACCGGATTTCAGAAAGACCCTTCGGGGGCTGGGAAAGCTCGCGCTCGAAGGCTTTAACCTGACCGTTCCGTACAAACAGGAAGTCATACCCTTTCTGGACCGGGTGCTTCCTGAGGCTGGAGCCGCCGGAGCCGTGAACACGGTCTTTCGGAAAAACGGCCAATGGACGGGCGCAAATACTGATGTTTACGGGTTCCTGACATCGCTTCGGCTGGATGGGAAATTCAGCCCGAAGGGTAAAAATGCTCTTGTGCTGGGCGCGGGCGGCGCGGCACGGGCCGTGGTTTACGCTCTTGCTTCTGCCGGCGCCGAAACGGTCTGGATTACGAACCGGAACCTGGCGCGGGCGGAAAAGCTGGCCGCGGACTTCAGGAAGATTTTCAAATCTAGCGGGTTCAACGTGATTCCGGGGAATTCCGCGGCGTTCGGCGCCGTGGTCGGGGAATCGGACCTTGTGGTCAATGCTACCTCAGTCGGCCTGAAAAAAGATGAAGAGCTGCTGCCGGAGAAACTGATTCCTTCAGCGGTCAAAGGCAAAAAACTGTTTTACGATTTGATTTATCACCGCCCCGTGACTGGTTTTATGAAAGCCGGCCTTAAAAAAGGCCATCGTGCGGTGGGCGGGCTGGGCATGCTGCTGCACCAAGGCGCGAAGGCTTTCGAATACTGGACCGGAAAGAAGGCGCCGGTCGAAGTCATGCGCAGAGTTCTGGAGCAGAAACTGACGGGCAAAGCCTGATGGAAACGTTTTTCGCGGTATTCCCCGCGGTAGTGGTTTTTATTTTGGGCGCGGTCATCGGCAGTTTTTTGAACGTCTGCATTTACCGCATGCCGCGCAATGAATCAGTCGTATCACCGGGCTCGCATTGCCCGCATTGCAGTAAAGCTGTCAGGCCGCATGACAATATTCCGCTGATAAGCTGGCTTCTTTTGGGCGGTAAGTGCCGCGACTGCAAGGGGAAGATTTCACCGAGGTATTTTTTCGTGGAGCTGGCGAACGGTCTGCTCTGGCTTTTTTTGTGGTTTTTTTACGCGGGCCAGCCGGCGGCGGCCGCCGCGGCCGCTTTATTTTAGCTCCAGCGTGCGGTCACGATTAAAGACAATTAAAACGGCCTG
>CAZMMY010000050.1:7038-8834 GCA_964567495.1 uncultured bacterium | reverse complement strand
CGAACGCGCCAACCAGAAGCGCACGCTTCGACAGGAAATTTCCGAGGCCCGCAAACAGCTCGAAACTCTGAAAGAGGCGGCCCGTGTCAAAGAAGGCGCACCTGGAAAAAGCAAGACCGAAACTCCGGAAGAAGCCGCCAAAAGAGAAACCCGGGAGGGTTCGGAGAAGGCCAGGACCCTTTCCGAGCAGCTTGACGCCGCTATCAAGAACGCCCTTGATGCGCTCACGACTCTCGATGCCGCAACCAAGGATGCGAAGGTTCCGGATGCTGAAAAATCCAGCCGTGAAACGCGCTCCAGGAGTGAAGCCCTCGAGCGTCTGCATGACCTGATACCCGAAGTGCTTGAAGCGCTGAAAGAACCGACTGCGGAAAAGGGCAAGAAAGAGGGCGAAGGCGAAGCGGGCAAAGTCAAGGAAGGTCAGAGCGTCGGCGAGCGCGCAGAAAAGCTGACCGCTATGCTCGAAGAAGCGCTGGCCATCCTGAAAGGTGAACCCAAGCCTGCCGAAACCACCCGGCCGGCCGAGCCGCCCAGCCCTGCCCGGGACGCCGCCGCTGTCGCGAAGCTCAACACCCTGCTCACGGAAGCTCTGAAGACCGTTGAATCAATTCGCTCCAAGGCGCTGAACCCTGAAGTCCTGGCCCAGCTTAAGGCCATGAAAGATCCCGCCGTGCGCAAGGCCGGCGAGAAGGTCGAGTCAGCCCGTGAAGAGCTTAAAACGGCCGAATCCCAGCTCAATTATGAAAAAGCGCAGCAGGCCAAAAATCCTACGGAAGCCGGCCGCGTCCGTGTCGAACAGGCCCAGCAGCGAGTGAACGAAGCGGCCAAGAACGTCAATCTGGCCGAAACCGCGGTCAAGGACATCCTGACCGAAGTCCGCACCCGCCAGGCTGAGGAAAGCGCGAAAGCCTCGGCCGCCGAAGCGGAACGGATACCCGTTCTTACATTCGAAGAATTCCTGAAGAGCTCCGAGTACAAGGACGCAATCGCCAGCATGATCAACGAGGCTTACCGGGAAGGCGGCCGCGGCGGGGATTCCGCTGTGGCCTATCTGTCGGTCCGCATGCATGAAGGCCTTGTCGAAGCTGTCAGCTTCGCGATGGCCTGCACAACGTGCACGGTCGATTACGGCAAGCTGCACGAATTTATTGAAAAGTCACCCGAACTTCGCAGCATGGACCGCAGCGCCGTCCGCCGAGCGGTTGAGGAAATGGGCAGGCCGGTCGCCGAGAAAATAAATGAAACCGCCGCTCGAGTTATGGAAGCCCTGCCGAAAGAAGGCTATACGGAAGCCGGCCGCGCGGCGATCGAAGAAAACGTCAAGCTCTACATGATCGAGGTCCTGAAGAAGACCGGCGCGCTGCCGAGCGAGGCCGCGCTGACCGGCATGCTCAAAGGTGAGCTCGCCGAGCTTGCCGGCCACATGCAGAAGGTTCGTGTGAGCGAGGCGTTCTATGAAATTTTCAACGGCAAGTCCGTCGAACAGGTCGCGCGTGAAAAAGGCCTGAGCGCGGAAGAGGTCGGCAGCCTCAAGAAAGTTATGAAGGAATTCAACGAGCTGAAGCTGACCGCCGAACAGAAGGGTGAAGTCGTCAAGCTTCTCGCCGAAGGCAAGCTCGATAAGGCCGTTGAATATCTCGATTCGATAAAGATTACGGAAGCTTCGGCGCAGGCCACGGTCCTCAAGGTTCTGTCAGCTTCGAACCGGGTCAGCCTGTCGGTCAGTGAATACGTCCACTATGTGGGTTCGCGCATCCGCGAGCTTAAACTCCTCGGCCGCGAATCCAGCACCGCGG
>CAZMMY010000050.1:6734-7028 GCA_964567495.1 uncultured bacterium | reverse complement strand
AGTTCAACCGGAAGCGCGCGGAAAGCAAGGCGAAGGAGGGCGAAGGTAAGGACGGCGCTAAGACCGAAGAAGCTCCGAAGCTTACTGAACGTGAAAAGGGCATGGAGATGCTGAGCGTCAGCCTGATCGCCTTCGAGCTCACCGGCAGGCTGGCGACGGGCAAGCAGCTCGAAGCCGCGTTTGCCATGATGCAGGGCAAGAGTGTGAACGCCGCCGCGGGTCTTGGTAAAACGCTTATCGGTTTCCTGGCGGCGCTGGTCAAGGGTATTCGCATCAAGGTGCTGGAAGACTCGA
>CAZMMY010000050.1:0-6724 GCA_964567495.1 uncultured bacterium | reverse complement strand
CTGGCCGAAGCTTTCGGCCTGAAGCTGGTCGACGGCAAAACTCTCGACCTCGGCCCGGCCGAATCCCGCGTGCGCGACGCTATGAAAAAACTGAACGAGGCTAATGCCCAGAACGAGAAGAAGCCCGGGTCGGTCGACAAGGCGATCGTCGAAGGTCTTCGCGTTGAGCTTGAAATGGCGAAGCGCGAACTCAGCGCCAAGGTTGAGCGCGTGACCGACATCCTGAACGGAAAGACCAATGAAATCGTCATTATCACGCTGGAAGAGCTCGGCCAGCTGGTCCGTATCGGCAAGAGCGAGCTGGTTTCCGTGGCCGCCCGCCTGCGGTTCATGGAAACTTTTAAAAATTCCAAACGCCTTTTCGACGAAGCTCATACGCTGGTGTCTCCGACCCAGTTCATTGCCGGCGGCGACCCCCAGACGCTCTCCAGAGCCTACAGCGAAAAAGATCTGGAAGTCATGCAGTCGCTGGTTGAGGCCAGCGGCGAAGCCGCGGCCCGGCTCAAAACCAGCAATAAGGAAGGCAAGCCCCTGACTGAGGCCGATATCAAGAAGATTGATGCCGAGAACGCCAACAAGGCCGAAGGCGAACGCATCCATGCCGCCACGATCAACTCGAAGGGTGAGCTGGTCATGACCAAGGGCGCCGAGGGCCTGCTGAAAGAAGGAATGAAAAACAAGTCCTTTTCTACAGCGGAAGGTGAAACCGCGCTTCGCTACCGCGTTATGGAAAAACTTGACCGTGAAACCGGCAGCAATACCTTCGGCCGTTTCGCGGAAGCGGAAATAGTCCTGCACAGGGACGGCAGGACCGGCGAGCTGCAGTACCGCCCGCTTAAACAGGGCAAAGTCCAACCGAACCAGGTCATTTCTGAAGTGGTCAAGCTCCTGACTTTCAATGAAGTCATGAAGAACCGCAAGGGCAAGACCGGCGAGGACGTCCATTACCTGGCTGACGTGCTTCAGATCAAGGTGACCAAGAGCCTGGACGCTGTCACCATCTTCGACCTCGTGGCCAAGCACGGCCAGGGCGAGACCCTGGGTATGAGCGCCACGACGGCGGGTAAAAAGACTTTCCTGCAGATGCTGCTTGGAACCTCGATCCATAACACCAAAGGCGGCAACAACGAAACCGGCGCGTTCCTGCTCGAACTGGTCGGCAAGATGAAGCGGGACGGCACCGGCCGCTTCAAGATCGAAGCGATCGATATGAACAACCCTGACGCCGTCGCTGGCAGGATCCTGAGCGAATACTTGGCCGGCCGGGAAGGCAAGGGGCGCACGGTTCTTGCAGGCCTCGAAAAAAGCATGATCGTCCCGGTGTTCGAAGCGATTACCAAGGCCGCCCGCGAGATGGCGGCCCGCGAGAGCAATCCCGCCAGGAAAGCCCTGCTCACGGATATCGCCGAGGGCAAGCTGCTGAAAAAAGCCCAGTCGGACGCGGAAATTAACAATATGCTCAAAGGCAGTGACGAAGGGCCCAAAGTGACGACCCGCGATGGTAAGCAGATCAACGAGAACATCAATAATTCCGCTTACGAAACCATCAACCTGATTCCGGAAGGCGCGACGTTCGGTAAAGACTTCCAGCGCCCGGGCATGTCCATGATGGATTTCCTGCCCAGGATGACGGACGAAGGCGCGGTGCAGGCCGCCGAACGCGTCGGCCGCACGATTGACGTCGAAATCCTCGACACCCGCATCTCGGTCATGGAAGCCGAGCTCCGCAACCCGAACCTTTCCGCCGAACAGCGCTCCGACCTCCAGGCCCGCCTGCAGGAAAGCCGCGACATCAAGGCCAACCGCACGTCGGCAACGGAACGTTATGACGCGCAGTCGACCCTTTTCCATGATGCCGCGTTTGTCAAACAGCAGCTCGCCGAGTTCACCGGCGGCAGCAAGGCGCAGTGGCTGCAGCTTCTGCGCATGCGTGTTGAACGCGCCGGCCGCCAGGAAGGCCTCCAGGGCAAGACCCTCGAGGAGATGCTCGCTAATCGCGCCGAAAAGAACAAGGACCTTCCTCCGGAAGCACGCTACGGCAACGAGTCCGGCGCGTTCGGCAACGAACTCCTGATGCTGAGGGTCGCCGAGGCGATCGCGGAAGGCAAAACGACTGTGACCCATACGTGGGAATCCGGCCCCAAGAGAGGCCAGACCGAAACCCTGGGCCTGTTGGAGTGTGAAGCCCTGCTGTCCCACCATATCAACATGCTGCTCGAAAACAGCGCGACGGCCAAGGCGCTGCTGCCGCAGTTTAGTGAACAGCTCATGTACTTCGACGCCGCGCGTGAAGTCGCCGTCATGCTCCGCGACCAGAAGGCTGAGAAGGGCGCCGAAGCCGGCGACGGCCCCGTGGCCAAGGACGCGTTCGAAGCCCTCGAAAGTATGACCAAGGAAATGCGCGATTCGCAGGGCGACAGCTCCGCTTATCTCGGCAAGACCCGCACCGGCCGCGAAGTCGTCATGGACTCGCTCCAGAATTCCGCGAAGAAGACGCAGCAGGCCTGGGAATCCTACCTGGCCGAGCACAAGGCCAGCCTGCCGGAAGCCGCGGTCCGCCTGATTGAATCCAAAATCGAAATGGCCAAGCAGGTCCAGGCTGAAATCGAAAACGCGACGCCGTCGCGCATGAAACAGGGCGAGATCATGGACGCCAGCGCGGTCAAGGACGGCAAGGGCCTTGTTGATTTCGCGCTGCAGATGGAAACTGAAATTACGCCGACCCAGCTCGGCAACAAGGGCGCCGAAGTCAAGAACATGGTTTCGCAGTCGGTCACGCTCGATGCCCAGTCCGCCCGCACCCTGATGGGCCAGGAAGGCAATGCCGGCCACGTCCTGAACACCGCCAATGCGGGCCGCAACACCACTCTGGAACGCAGCAAGACCAACCCGAACGAGTGGACTGTTAAATATGAAGGCCAGACGGAACCTCAGCCGTTTATCGGTGACATCTCCACGCACCCCGAGCTGGCCATGCTCGGCAACGCCACCACCGTACAGCTTACGATTAATTACGACATGTCGCTGACCTTTACCGTGACGGGCGCCGACCAGCTTACGCCTTATCTCAATTCGGGTGCGAGCGCCGTGCCCGGCATGACCATGGGCCAGGTCGCCGCTGCCGCGCAGGCGCAGGTGTCCATGGACGAACTCGGAATTGAGCGCGGCCCGCAGCAGGAAACCGTTGCGGATAATTTTGACACCCTTTCGAAGGCCGCGGCAGGCGAAGGTATCCCGAACCCGAAGCAGGTCATAGATGCCGGCAATGACCTCGCTGTTTTTCAGGCGCGCCTGGAAAATCTCCGCGCGGTCAATTCCCAGAAAGGTTTCGGCCTGAGTGAGGAAACGCTTGTTCGGCTGGCGGCAATGCAGCCTAAAGAAGTCGCGACGATGGCTGAACAGGCCAAGGCTCTTTCTCAGGCTGTCGCGGCGTTGCGCGAACACGGCACCGCGTTTGAAAGCCCTGAAGTCCAGACTGCGTATGCGGCCGCGCACGCCGCAGCGCGCGCGGAAAACCCTGCGAAGACGCCGGACAGCCGCGCGATCGCCCGCGACCTGCTCCGCAAGCTGCCTAGCATGAAGATCAGCGCTCAGCAGAAAATCGACGCCATCGCCAAATTGACGCAGCTGACGGGCAGCGAAACCGAGGCCGAAGCTGTAGACGCGGCCCTGATCAGCTGCAGCTCCTGCGCTGTGAAAGCTTATAATGCGGCAGGCAAGGGTACTCCCGCGCAGCAGAACGTGATCAATCAGACGGCGCAGATTTTCTCTGCCATGAGCACCACGTTCAGCGTGGATGCGAACAACGACGCTGCTGATATCCGCAACAACATTCTGGGCAATCCCAAGCTTCAGCTTACAGACGCCTTCCGGATGGAGATTTCCACATCCATGCAGCAGGGCGCCTGGACTTCGACCGCTTCGCTGATCGATTTCACCACTCTTACGATGGTGCTCGGCAATATGTCGAGCAACGCGCAGTACCAGAGCCTTTCGGCTGAAGCGAAGGCCGCGCAGACCCGCGCCGCCGTGGCGCTGACGATGCTGGCCAAGAAGACCGCGACGACCGCTCAGCGCGCCCAGGCTTATAACCTTCTCCGCCAGATTGTGCAGTCTGAGCCTTCTATCGCAAGTTCGATCAGCGTTTTCACCGCAAACGAGCTGACGTCCGACGAGCTTCACGCGATCTCCGGCCATATGCAGGACATGGTTGTTTCCGGCGCGTTCATGGGCAGCAACGGCTTGCTCAACCTCAGGGCAATTGCGCAGGACATGTCGGTCACGGCCGCGACCTCGCGCCAGATCGGCCTCAAGCGTGCCCAGGCCGCCGCCGCCGCTCGCGCTATTACGGCCCAGGTGACGAATGTCCGGCGCGAAGCGCGCAAAACCGAAATCATAGAACGCAAGAATGTGATTGCGGCCAAGAAAGCGCAGGCCCAGGAGTTCAGGGCCCAGGCAGAAGCCAAGCGCCAGGCCGCGCAGGGTTACAATAATCTTTCAGCCGGTACTTACTTCGCCCAGGCCGCTGAGCTGGACGCCAAGGCTGCCGCTCTTGACAATGAAATCGCGCCCATCCGGCGTGAGATCGATGTTCTCGAGGCCGTAGACGCGCTCGGTGTTGAGGAAACCATTGAAACTGTAAACACACAGATTGCGGTCGTCAGGCAGCAGATGGCTGAATCCCAGGACTCTGTCCGGGTCGGCGTGAGCAGCTCTGAATTTATGGAAAAGGTCAGGGTTGCACAGGAAGAACGCGCTGCGTCGCTCGAACAACTGCAGATCAAGCTCGACGCGCTGAAGATCCGCAATGACATCCTGACTGAGATCGAAACGCAGGCCGCGGCCGTCGCGGGCAGCGGCACGCTCGCCGCTTCCAATCCGCTGGCCCTGGCCCGCAAGGAAGCCGCCGACCTTGAGGCCATTGAGCAAGCGCGCGGGTTTGCGGCCGGTTATATTGACGCGCTTGTCGCTCCGCAGCAGCAGGCGATTGACACGGCCTGGGGCAGGATGAAAGCCGCCAGTCAGGCCTTGAAGGAGGCCGCAGCGGAGGGTTCTCACGCGAAGTATGCCGCCGCCGCGGAGGAACTTGCCGCGGCTCAGGACGAGCTTGCTTTGGCCCAAGGCCGGATGCTCGATGCTCTGCTCGCCGTCGAGGCTGACGCGGAAGTCGCTGCTCATCGGCAGCTTGTCGTGAGGGCCCGCGACACCGTGATCGGCGACATTGACGCCGCTTCTCGTTATTACGATGCCGCGCTGACGCCTGAACTCGAGGACGTGCTGACTGCGAATTACGCGCGCAACGTCCAGAAGAAACTCGATGAAGCTCTGGAGCAGGACCGCAAGGAACTTGCCGAAGCTAAAGAGAATGTCAAGAAACAGAGCGTTGTTATGAAGCAGGCCCTTGCGACCGGCGATATGGCAGGCGCGAAGGCGGCGCTGGCTGAGGCCAAGGCCGCTCAAAGGGCTTTTCATGCCGCGCAGCGCAGGATTCTCAGCAGGATCGAAGCCGCACGTGAGCGCGCGGCTGAAAACAATTCCCGCCGCGAGCCCGGCGCGCTGACTGACAAAGTTTTTGCCATAGAAACTGCCGCTCTTGACGCGGCGGCGGGTGACGCGGCCAGTCAGACCGGCCGCACGCTCGTGCCGGGCACGATTCTGGATTTCACCGTTCTTATCATGGAAACCGAATTTAATCAGGCTGCCGCTATTGCGGCCTGGCAGGAGCTGGAAGCTGTCCTTACGCCGGAGATCGAAGAACAAGTCAGCACTTTTGCGGAAGCGAAAGTCGAAGCTGAACGGGCGCTGGACGAGGGCAGCCAGCAGAATTTCTTCGGCCCGGTCGAAGGCGCCGAAGACGGGGCTGTCAGCCCCAAGGTCAGGATGGAAGAAGCGGTCAGCGCGCTTCGCGAAATCCGGAAACGCATCGAGGGCCTTCGCGCTGATAAAAAATTCCAGGGTAATCCCGGTGTGATTGACCAGGCGCTCCAGAGACTCGACATGATCCTTCTTCCGCTGGAGGAGCAGCTGGGTCAGCTGCTGGCCGACGCCACGCCGGAAGCTTTTGCGGCGAACCTGGCCAGGCGCCAGGCCGCTGAGCGCGCGGAGGCCCTTAAGGCCGAGATCGCGGAACTTCTTGGCGAAACTCCGGACATTATTGCCCTCGCCGGTGAACGCTGGCGCGTCAAGAGGGGCGAAGGCGACGCCGCAGCGGCCCAGGGGAATGCGCGGCTGATCAGCCAGCTGATTGTGGATGCCAACTATAAACTCGAAAAACTGCGCGCCAAATTCGCCGGTGACGCCGCCGCGCAGGCGCAGATTTCAGAAGCCCAGGACAACCTGGAAATGATGGGCGACGCCATGAAAATGGCCGCTGAAATGGGCGTGACTCTGACCGGCATTCCGGCCGATACGTCATGGCTTGAAGTTGCGGACGCGCTTGGTTTCGCGCTTCGTGTCAGGAGCGGTTTCCACGACGGCGACGTCAAAGGTATGAACGTGACCCTGCGCCGCAACTGGGGGACATTTGACCCGATCAGCGGCGAGACACAGGAAGGCAAGCTGAAGGGCCCGGCCTTCAACAATCTCCGCGCTGTCATTCTCTCGGCCATCATGGACCGTGTTAACGCAAAGGAAATTGACAGCTTCGAACTTGAGCTTGATTCACTGCTGAACTCCTGCAGTTCCTGCTTCCTGGTCCAGTGCGCGCTGCTCAAAAACAGCCCGC
>CAZMMY010000049.1:0-8883 GCA_964567495.1 uncultured bacterium | reverse complement strand
TGAACTTGTTGATTTATTGAGCAATCAGGAGAGATTATACGGAATCATGGAAAGCCTGGCCGACGCGTGGATGCCGATGGCCGCGCTTTTGGCGGGCCAGCTCTTGAGCAAAGTGTTTTCGATCGACTGGTCAGCAGACGCCACGTGCTTTGATTCCAGCGTGCGGTTCAGCTTTTCATAGCCTGCGAGCAGGGGACGAAGCTCTTTGGAGAGATCCTGCACGGGAGTCGATTCGATGTCCATCAGGTGTTTGTAGAATCCCGGCGGCTTGCGCACGGTCTGCGCGGCATTGTTGACCAGGATATCCAGCCGCTTTTCCGTATTGGCGATATAGCGCGCAAACATTTCCACGCTGGGGGAATGCCGCAGGTCAAGGCCGTAAATGACCAGACGGTCCTTCCATTCGCTGAAATCCTCTTCGCGGCTGAAGCGCTGGGCGGAATCATGAGGAAAACGGGTGCTGACAATTGTGCGAGCGCCCGCGCGCAAGAGTTTGAGCGCGGTCTGATAGCCGATCTTGACGCGCCCGCCTGTGACCATCGCGGTCCGGCCTTCCAGTGAACAGGACTGAAAACGTTTCCGGTAATTCAGGTCGCCGCATTCCGGACACATTGAATCGTAAAACGAATGAACTTTGGTATAGAGTGCCTTGCAGACGTAGCAGCTGCGCGGGTTCTTCAGCTCTTTGTGCGATTTGGGCAGGGCCGGTATTTCAACAAGCTGTCTGGGCGCCGTGAAAACCGGCGACTGGCGCGCTTCGCGGATGCCGGTATTGTTTCGCGCTTCGCGGTCGGCAGCGCGTTTCTTCTCCTTGCGGAGACGTCGCGCGGCGCGGGCGATCTTGCGGTTTTCTTCCGCGGTCGGATGGGCCAGTTTTCCCGCGGCCTTCATGAGCTGAATGCGGTCTTCAGGGCTGGCTCCGGCCAGGTACGTCGGGTCCTGCCCCAGGTTCTGAAGGACTTTCAGGAAGACCTGGAATTCGTCGGCCGAAATTTTGGGATGCTTAGAGTGCTGGGACATAAGGCGCGTATTGTACTATAATGGCCCGTCATGCCGGAAACCGATTTTGACCTCAAAGGCGAATTTATCGAGCTGTACAAGCTGCTCAAACTGCTGGGGCTTTGCGCCAGCGGGGGCGAGGCCAAGCACGCCGTGGCCGAAGGCCAGGTCAAAGTCGACGGCGCTCCCGAGACGCGGAAGGCCTTCAAGGTCCGAGCCGGGCACAGCGTCGAGTTCCAGGGCGAAACCATACGCGTCCGCGGCGAAGCGGAAACGAACAAAGGATAAAGGAGTTTTATGGCGTCTTTGATCGGTGCCAATGAATTGAAAAGAAAACAGATGATCCTGTTGGACGGCCAGCCCTACGTCATTCTCGATGTGACTTTTTCTTCTCCGTCCGCGCGCGGCGCCTCCATGATGGTGAAGGTGCGTGTGCGCAACCTGCTGAACGCGGCCGTGCTCGACAAGAATTTCAGGACCAGCGAAAAATTCGAGGAAGCGGACGTTGAAAAAGTCCCGGCCTCGTTTCTTTATTCCGACCCGGACGCTTATTATTTCATGGACGAAGCCACTTATGAGCAGTTCGCGCTGCCTCTGGCCAAAATCGCGGACGTCAAAGGCTACATTAAAGAAGGCCAGCCTCTCCAGGTCCTGAAATACAATGGGCAGCCGGTGACGCTGGAGTTTCCGGTCTACGTGGAATTGAAAGTCACGTACACTGAGCCCGGCATCAAGGGTGATTCTTCGGCCGGTTCGCTCAAGCTCGCCAACCTGGAGACCGGCATTGAGGTCAAGGTGCCCCTTTATGTGAAAGAAGGCGACGTTGTCCGGGTCAACACGCAGACCGGGGAAGTTTCGGGAAGGGCGTAATGTTTCATCTCGTCATTGCCAACAAGAAGTATTCCTCGTGGTCGTTCCGGCCCTGGCTTCTGATGAAAACTGCGGGTATTCCTTTCAGGGAGACCGTCATTTACCTCGGGGAGAAAGAAACCGCGGCTAAAATCCGGAAATATTCGCGCGCAGGTAAAGTGCCCGTCCTGATCGACGGCAGCCGGAAAATCTGGGAGTCGCTGGCGATCTGCGAAACTCTTGCCGAAAGGTACCCGAATAAGAACCTGTGGCCCAAAGACGCGAAGGCCCGCGCTCTCGCTCGCGCGGTCTCGAACGAAATGCACGCGGGCTTTACTGCGCTGCGCAGCAGCATGACCTGCCATTTTTTGGTACGCTACGAAAATTTTCCCATAGATCAAGAGACCGGCAGGGACATTGCCCGCATCGTCGATATCTGGAATGAATGCCGCAGAAAATACGGGAAGGGCGGGCCTTTTCTCTTCGGAAAGTTTTCTATCGCCGACGCCATGTTCGCCCCTGTGGTTTACCGGTTCCTGGCGTATGACGTGAAGGTCGACGCGGTTTCGCGCAAATACATGGAAGCGATCGAGAGCCTCCCGGCCTCGCGCGAGTGGGTGGCCGCCGCTAAAAAAGAGAAACAGGTGATTGCGGCCTATGAAAACAAAGGCCGGCTGAAAAGAGCCTGATGCGCTCCGAGGACCAGCTTCACGTCGAGCTGAGCTACAAAGTCCTTTATTCCGAAGAGGGCTTCCTGGTTGCGGACAAACCTGCGCCGCTTCCCGTCCATCCCGTGGGCCGCTTCAAGGAAAAGACCCTTCTTTCGCTCCTGCAGAAAGATTTTCCCTCCGAGGCTGCGGGCTTGCGCATTGTCAACCGACTCGATTCTGAAACAAGCGGCCTGGTCATAGCGGCCAAAAATTCTGAAATGGCAGGCCGGCTCGGACTTCTCTTCGAGAACCGGAAGGTTTACAAGGAGTACCGTGCCGTGGTTCTGGGAGTACCGGAACCGCGTTCCGGCACGATCGCAACCGCGCTCGGCACCGAGATCCGCAGCCGCCACCGGGTGCGTGTGCCCGATCCCCAAGGGCAGGCGGCCGTGACCCGCTACGAGGTTTTAAAGGAAAACGGAAAGCGCGCGCTGGTCAAGCTTGTGCCGGAAACCGGAAGGACGCATCAGCTGCGCGCGCACCTTTCGTTTTTGGGGAACCCGGTCGCGGGCGACAAAATTTATATCGACCCGGAAATTTTCGAGAGATATCGCGACGACGGCTGGCAGGAGGACATGCTGGCCGCGGTCGGAGCGGAAAGGCTGCTGCTCCATGCCGTGCGCCTGGAGTTCCTGCATCCCGTCACGGGAGAGCGGATGAAGTTTTTCTCCGAACCGCCCGGCCTTTTTTCTCTTTAAAACGCCCAGGCGAAACGCACGAATTGCGAAAGAAACATCGAGTAAGCCAGGACGCTCAGCGTGATTATGGCGCCGTCCGCCGCCGGGTTCTTCGTCAGCCTTCCCATCAGGAAGAACATCGGAAAAAGCAGCAGTGTGTGCCGCGACACCGACAGCCAGAAAAACGTGGAGGTGATCAGTGTCCACGTCGCCAGCATGTAGACAGCGTACGAAAGCCTCAGCCTGAAAAAAGAATAAATCGTAAAACCCAGCCCGAGAAACGCAAAAAAAGTTTCCATGAGGACAAGCATTATTCGTTCGTCCGGCGGCCTTTGAGGCATGTATTTGAGCGTGGTCCACAGCGCCTGCCAGGGGAACACGGGCCGCTGGTGCCAGTGGTCGAGCTGGACCTTCACGAAAGCGAACGCATCATTGAACACACTGTACGAAATGTACGCGTGCACGGCCAGCCCTGCGGGCACAAGGCCAAGCCACAGAATGTCCGGCCGGATATTTTTGACACGAAACTGTTTCTGCAGCGCGTACTCAACGAAAAGCGGAGCGGCCATCGTTACCCCGCAGACCTTGCACATGGCGGTCAGCCCGCCCAGCAGGCCCGCCAGCATCCAGTTTCCTTTTCTCGCGAAATATAAAGACGACATAGCCAGAAGAAGATAAAGGCTTTCCGGGTATGCCGCATGCAGGAAGTATGCGGTCGGAAAAATTGAAAAAAAAGCGACGCTCCGGATGGCAGTCTCATGGGTTTCGTCCAGGCGGGCGAGCTTGTACATGGCGAGGCACGCACCCGCATAGGCGGCCTGGCTGACCATGAGGCCCGCGACGAGGAATTTATTCCAGAAAATCCACGCGACGGCGCGCACGATCATGGGGTAGAGCGGGAAGAAGGCGATCGTTACGCTCTGCGGGCCGGAAGCCGTGTATCCGCTCCGGGCCAGGAAAAGAAAGTGGACCGTGTCCCAGCGATTCCAGACTTCAATGAAGGTAGGCGGGTACTTCTTCATAATGGAAACGTAGGCCATCCAGGCAAACAGGAAGACGGCAAGAGTCGTGCCGGAAATAATGGCGGCCAGGGGAAGGAGGGGTTTTTGTTCCGTTTTCATGCATTTAAATAACGGAAGAAACGCGTTTTCCCTGAACGACATAAAATCGTATTTGATTTTTCCGGCGCTTCCTCTAAAATCTCCCGATGCGCAAAACCAAAATTGTTGCAACGGTCGGCCCCGCTTGTGAAAGCGATGCAAACCTCAAAGCACTGATCGAAGCGGGAGCTGACGTCCTTCGCATCAATGCTTCCCATACTTCGCCTGAAGGCATCCGCCAGTGGGTGCGCCGTATCCGCCGCGCGGAAAAGGCCCTGAAAAAGTCGGTGGCCATCCTGGTCGACCTGCAGGGGCCGCGGGTCCGCACCGGCAAACTCCAGGGAGGCAAGCCGCTTGCGCTCAAACAGGGCACTGAAGTCACCCTTGAGGTCAGTTCGAGCCCTGGTTCTCAGGGTTACATTACCACCCTTTGCAAAGAATTTATGAGCATGATCAAGAAGGGCGACCGCGTCCTTCTGGACAACGGCGCCATCGAGCTGCGCGTGCTTAAGACGGGCAGGAAAAAAGCGGAATGCGGCGTGGTCCGCGGCGGGCTGCTCGGCCAGAACAAAGGCATCAACCTTCCGAATGCGCCCGTGACCCTGCCCGCCCTGGGCTTGAAGGACATCGCAGACCTTAAAGCTGCGGTCGAGATGGAAGCTGATTATCTGGCCCTTTCTTTCGTGCGCAGTCATAATGACATTAATACCGTCAAAAAAGTTCTGAAGAAGCATGGCAGCTCGATGCCGGTCATCGCCAAGATAGAAAAGCCCCGCGCAGTGTCGCAGATTCGCCAGATCCTGGAAACGGCGGGGGGCATCATGGTCGCGCGCGGCGACCTGGGCATCGAGATGGGTGTGGAAAAAGTGCCTGTGGTCCAGAAAGAATTAATTGAAGAATCCAATCGCCGCCGCCTGCCTGTGATCACTGCAACTCAGATGCTGGAATCCATGATGGAAAATCCGCACCCGACGCGCGCAGAAGCTTCAGATATCGCCAATGCCGTGTTTGACGGGACGGACGCGGTCATGCTTTCGGGCGAAACCTCAATCGGTAAATACGCCATTGAAGCCGTCAAAACGATGTCGAAAATTATCCGGGAATGCGAACGCCATATCGGCGAAAGCGACATGGTCCCGCCGCATGATCAGGTCCGCGACGCCGAAGGCCTGCTGATCGACGCCATCGTCCATGCTGCGCGCCATGCGGCCAAAGATCTGAAGGCCAAGGCAGTGGCCGTGTTCACGCGCACCGGCAAGACGGCGACCCTGCTTTCCAAATACCGCCCGGTTTCGCAGATCGTGGCGTTTGCGCCTTCCGATCAGATCGCGCGCCAGATGGCGCTTTTCCGCGGCATCCTTCCCCTGAAAGTTTCTTACACCTCCAGCATGGCAGGCATGATGGACGCGGCCGACCGCTGGCTGGCGGGCATGGGCCTCCTCAAAAAAGGCGACCCTATCGTCACGCTTTCCGGCAAAAAAGCATTCCCGCACGCCCGCTACACGACCCAGATCCACCGCATCTCATAATGAAAAAATCTCCCGTCTGGATCTACTGCCTCGACCTCGAGGGCGTTCTCGTGCCCGAAATCTGGGTCGGCGTGGCCAGGCGATTCAGAATGAAATCGCTTGAGCTGACTACTCGCGACATACCGGATTACGACAAGCTGATGCATTACCGCATGGGCATCCTGCGCAAGGCGGGGATCAGGCTGAAGGACATCCAGAAAGTCATCGCGGGCATCAGGCCTCTTCCCGGCGCACGGAAATTTCTCGACGCGCTTCGCGAACGCGGCCCGGTTGTGATCCTGTCCGACACTTTTTACCAGTTTGCAGGCCCTCTCATGGCCCAGCTCGGCCAGCCCGCCCTTTTCTGCAACACCCTTCACGCGGACAAAAAAGGCTTTATTTCCGGCTATACGCTCCGCCAGAAGGACGGCAAGAAAAAGGCTGTGCGCGCATTCAAGAGCGCGGGCTTCCATGTGGCGGCTTCGGGCGACTCGTATAATGACCTGACCATGATCCGCACCGCCCACACAGGCGTGCTGTTCAATCCGCCTGCCGCCATCCGCAAGTCCTGCAAGGGGATACCGGCGGTCAAGACCTACTCCGAGCTTCTGCGACGCCTCACGGCCTGAGGCTTCCGGGCCTCCTTATCTTGTAATTTCAAATAAGTGCAGGTACCTTTTTCTTAACATGCACTTTATACGCTGGACAGCGCTTAAGAGCCTCAAGGACAGGCTGCTCGGAAAAAACCGCAGGATCGCCCCGCGCGCCCGCTCCCGCAACCTGGTCAAGCACCAGCTCGAAGGCAACCCCGAATTCCTTTCAAACCTGGTCGATCTTTCCGAAACGGGCCTGCAGTTTTCGTTCCGCTACAAAATGAAAGTCGGCACTGTTTTGACCATGACGCTCAACCTGGCCGAAGACAACGAAAACATCCCTGTTCTGGGCCGGGTGGTCTGGGTCAAGCCGTTCGAAGGCCGCTCCAGCGGTTTCCGCGTGGGCGTGACTTTTCTCGACATCAGCTTCCATGGCCAGGAAGCCATCCGCCGCATTATCCGCCGAAAACGCCGCGTTTCTTCCGGTAATTAATTTCCCTCTCCGTACCGCGTTTCCTTTGATAAAATTAATGCATGCAGAAACTGTCTCATGAGCAGCTCCTCGCGCGCCGTAAAGACCGCGCGCCGCGCCTGCCATTCACTGTAGTCCTGAACAATGTCCGCAGTCTTTACAATGTCGGTTCCATTTTCCGCACCGCCGACGGGGCGGGCGTCGAAAAGCTCTGGCTGTGCGGCATTACGGGCATTCCGCCTGATCCCATGATTTCCAAAACCGCGCTGGGAGCCGAAAACGAAGTGCCCTGGGAATGGGCGCGGTCAGCCGCCGAATGTGTCAGGAAACTGAAAGAACAGGGGTATAACATCGTTCTGCTCGAACAAACCGACTGCAGCGTCCCGTACGAAGAGTTCGAGCCCGAAGCGCCGGTCTGCCTGGTGCTGGGCCATGAAACCGGCGGCGTAGATGATGAGATCCTTCCGCTGGCAGACCAGGCGGTCGAGATCGGCATGTCGGGCCTTAAAATTTCTTTGAACGTGACGGTGGCTTTCGGAGTCGCGGCCTACCATTTCAAGACGTGCCTTGCTCGGAAGGCGGCACGGGCGTGAAGCGCATGACCGCGGTTTTTTCCGGCATGGTGCAGGGCGTGGGCTTCCGTGCCACGGTCAACCGGATTTCGCGCGGCTTCCAGGTGACCGGTTACGTGCGCAACCTGCCCGACGGCAAAGTCGAGACCGTGGCCGAAGGCGAGGAAAAAGTCCTGCAGGATTTTCTCGCGGCCATTCGCGGTTCGATCATGCGGCCGCTGATCCGCGGCGTGGAAGCGGACTGGACCGCTGCCACGGGCGAGTTCACCACCTTTTCCGTCAAGTTGTAATGCGCATCGCGCTGCTTTCAGACATTCACGCCAATCTCGAAGCCCTCGAAACGGCAGCCGCTTATCTTGAAAAAAATCCCGTCGGCCGCATCGCGGTCCTGGGCGACACGATAGGCTACGGCTCAAACCCCAATGAATGTTTCGAGTGGGCGCTGAAGAACGCTTCGGTCCTTCTGATGGGAAACCATGAAAAAGCGCTTCTCGACCCCGCGCTTCGCGCCTGGTTCAATCCTGCCGCCGCGGAAGCCGTTGCCTGGACGGAAAAGAAATTCCGCCCGGTTCTGCTCGAGGAAATCCCGGGCCTTGTTTACAGCCGCGTCGAAAAGGAAATGACTTTCGCGCACGGCAGCCCGGATTCGCCCGAGGAATTCCGTTACCTCATGAACCGGGCTGACGCGGAGCCTTCCTTTAAGGCTATGGAAAACAGGGTGTGTTTCGTGGGGCATACGCATGTGCCGTGCTGCTTCTGCGAAAACAAGCAGGAGGCGGAAATTCTGCAGCCGGGAATTAAACAACTGGAGAAGTCCGGCCGAATCATATTGAACCCGGGCAGCGTGGGGCAGCCGCGCGATCGCGACCCTCGTCTTTCATTCGGCGTGTTCGATTCGGAAAATTGGACTTTCGAAATCGTCCGTTTGGAATATGATAATCAAAAAGCTGCGGAAAAAATCAGAAAAGCCGGCCTTCCGGCTTATCTCGCGGACAGACTTTTATGACAAAAAAAGAAGCGCAGGCACAAATCGAAAAACTGCGGGCCGAGGTTGAGCGCCACAACCGCAAGTATTACGTGGACGCGAAGCCCGAGATCAGCGACTTTGAGTTCGACAGGCTGCTGGCAAAGCTGATCGAGCTGGAGAAAGCTTTCCCCGATCTTCTGACGCCGGATTCGCCCTCCCAGCGCGTGGGCGGGGAACCGCTCAAGGGGTTCAAGACCGTGACCCACCGCGTGGCCATGCTTTCTCTCGATAACACTTATTCTCTCGAAGAAGTGCATGAATTCGACAAGAGGGTCAAAAAGTTCCTGGCCAGGGATAAGGTTGAATACTTTGTTGAAGAAAAGATCGACGGGGTGTCGCTGACCGCGGACTACTGGTGTCGAAACCTGCGCGAGCC